>CAMYIQ010000015.1 GCA_947258465.1 uncultured Erythrobacter sp. | reverse complement strand
GGCAGCGGGCAGTTCTTCCCTCTCCAGGGCCGCAAGCCCGTCGAGAAACTGGCCGGTGGCCGCAGCCCAACTGAAGCCGGCCCCATATTCGGCGCAAGCCCTGCGGTCGCAAAACAGGGCGGCAGCAATCGCCCGGTCGAGGTCTTCGCTCAGCGCCCCCACCGCGTCGGTCACGATATCGCGCGGTCCGGCAACCGGATAGGCTGCCACCGGAATGCCGCAGGCAAGCGCTTCGATCATGACCAGGCCGAACGTGTCGGTCCTGCTGGGAAAGACGAAAACATCCGCCCCGGCATAGCAGCCCGCCAGATCGCGGCCGGACCGCCGGCCCAGAAAATGCGCTTCCGGAAATCTGTCTTTAAGCGAGGCGAGCGAGGGCCCGTCGCCGACCACCACCTTGCTGCCGGGATAGCTGCTATCGAGAAAGGCTTCGATATTCTTCTCCACGGCGACCCGCCCGACATAAAGCTGGATCGGTTTCGGCAGGCCCGCATATTCGGGCGGCGGCGACGCATCCGGCGTGAAGCAGGCAAGATCGACTCCCCGGCTCCAGCGGTGCAGCCGCGCGAGGCCATGAGCGCGCAGCTCTTCGCAAATGCTCTCGGTCGCCACCAGCACGCGTTTGGCCGGACGGTGAAACCAACGAATGTAGTGCCAGAACCACGCTGCCGGCAGGCGGGTGCGTTTGGCCAGATAATCCGGGAATTGCGTGTGGTAGGCGGTGGTGAAACATATTCCGTGGCGAGCACAATGACGCCGTGCCGCCATGCCGAGCGGTCCCTCGGTCGCGATGTGGATCGCCTCCGGCGCGAAGTCGCGCAAGCGAGTCGCGACCGCTCCTGGCAGAGCCAGCGCGAGGCGGATCTCGGGATATGTCGGGCAAGGAAGCGATGCGAACTGGTTGGGAGAGATAATCATCACCTGGTGGCCTTGCCGCGACAGGTGCTCGCAAGTCGTGGTCAGAGTGCGCACCACGCCGTTCATCTGCGGCAGCCAGGCATCGGAAACGATAGCGATTCGTTGCGGAGGCGTGGGCGGTATCCCGGTGGTTCGGGCCGGTGCCTCGATCGGCAAATTCACGCAGCCTCCCGGACTTTCGCCTTGGCGTCAGTCCGCCCGGTTTCGCGCCGCGCGACTTCTTCGGGCCAGTTGAGGATCTCCATGGATCCGTCGAAATGCTCCACCAAGGCATTGCATCCTTCGACCCAGTCGCCATCGTTCCAGTATTCGACCCCGTCGATATTACGGAACTCGGCAGTGTGGATATGGCCGCAGACGACACCGTCGACCCCGCGTTCAGCCGCTGCGCGCGCGACCACCTCCTCATATTTCGAGATGAACGCGACCGCGTTCTTGACCTTGTGCTTGGCCGCCTTGGAGATCGACCAATAGGGAAGGCCCAGCCGGCTGCGCGCGGCCCCCACCCAATTGTTGAGCTTCATCATAAAATGGTACGCCGCATCACCGATGAAGGCGAGCCAGCGGTGCGCCAGCATGATGGTATCGAATTCATCGCCATGCAGCACCATCAGGCGCCTGCCATCGGCCGTGGTGTGAAAGGCCGCGCGCATGATTTCGACCCCGCCGAAATTCATGCCGCTGAAGGGCCGCACCATCTCGTCGTGATTGCCCGGAATGTAGATGATCCGCGTACCGCGCCGGGCACGCCGGAGAATGCGCCAGACGATGTCGTTATGCTCGGCAGGCCAGTAGACCTTTTTCTTCAGCCGCCAGCCATCGATGATATCGCCGACGAGATACATCGTTTCGCTGTCGGTGTGATCCAGGAAATCGATCAGCAACTCGTGATTGCACCCCTTGGTGCCAAGATGCACATCGCTGATCCAGATGGTGCGGAACTTGCGCCTTTCGCCAACGACCCGTTCGGGCACGCTGGGCTTGATCGACGGGAAATTCGCAACCTTGTGAGCAATGTCGAAATTTCTGGGCAGATCATTCATGGTCATGGCCCCCGACCAGTGTCGGCATGGTTATGACGCATGATTGTTACATGCGATTCACAGTACCATTACGGATCGGCGACAAAATGTCCGTGGCGCGTCAGAAGCCGGAGACGGCCAGGACGATCTTTCCGATATGGCCACCCGCTTCCATGTGTTCATGCGCGGCCCCCGCCTTCTCGAGCGGGAAGGTGCGATCCATCACCGGAGCCACCGTGCCGCCTTCGAACAGCGGCCAGACATGCTTTTCGATTTCGTCGGTAAGGAGCGCCTTGAATTCGTCGGAACGCGGACGCAGTGTCGAGCCTGTGAGAACCAGGCGTTTGCGCATGACCGTGGCCATGTTGATTTCGGCCTTCAGCCCGCCAAGCACCGCGATTGTCACATGGCGTCCATCGGGTGCCAGACATTCGATGTTGCGGGCAACGTAAGCGCCCGAGACCATATCGAGCACGACATTGACGCCTCCCCCCTTGGTAAAGGCCTTCACCTCCTCGACGAAGTCCTGGGTTTTGTAATTGATCGCGAGATCGGCGCCGAGTTCCCGGATGGCCCGGCATTTTTCCTCGCTGCCCGCAGTGGCGATCACTGTAACATCGAACGCCTTGGCCAACTGGATCGCCATCGTCCCGATGCCGCTGGTGCCGCCATGGACAAGCAGCGTGTCGCCATCGCCTGCCCAGCCGCGTTGAAAGACGTTATGCCATACAGTGAAAAGCGTTTCCGGGATCGCTGCGGCGACATCGAATGGCATCGCTTCGGACAGTTGCAGGCAATGCCCCGCTTCGGCCAGACAGTATTGCGCATAGCCCCCGCCCGAAACGAGCGCGCAAACCCGCCGCCCGAGCATTTCAGGCATGACGCCTTCCCCCAGCGCAGCGACCGTCCCCGCAACCTCGAGTCCCGGGATCGGCGACGCGCCCGGCGGCGCCGGGTAGAAACCCTGTCGCTGGATGACATCGGGCCGGTTTATGCCCGCATAGGCAACCCGGATCAGCACCTGATTTTCGCCCGGTTGCGGAACGGGAAGGGTTTCCGCCCGTAACACCTCGGGCCCGCCCGGCTTGTCGAAACCCATTGCGGTCATCGTCTCGGGCAAATCTGCTGCCACCTGCGCCCCCATTTATCGTGTCATCCCCCGTGGCATCGCAGCCACGCGACGGTGCAATACCGCGCGACCCCGTTGACAGCAACCGCGCAGAATTGCGAGACTGCACACGATGGATACCGACGAGAGTCCCCGCCCGCGAGGCGACGCCGCGAGCTTGCTCGTCACGGAAGATCTCGGCCCTTATTCGCAGGACGAACTGGAAGCGCGCATCGCGCTGCTCGAGGCCGAAATCGTGCGGGTGGAAAAGCACCGCCTTTCCGCGGCCGCGCACCGCGACGCGGCCGAAGCATTGTTTGGGCGCAAGGATTAGTTCGCGGTGAAGGGGCTGCAAAATCCGGCCTCAATGCCCATATCGAACGCGCATACAGCATTGGCTAACCTTAGGCCCATAAGCTGTCCTGTAATCGCCCCGCGCGAGTCCTATGAGAAAGACATCTGAATGCCCAGCTTCGCCGCCAATCTCGAAAAG
>CAMYIQ010000014.1 GCA_947258465.1 uncultured Erythrobacter sp. | reverse complement strand
CTCAAGAGGAAGCGCCTCACCCTGCTCGACGAAATTACCGCCATCGTCGCCAAGGCGCGCGAGGCGGCCTGATCGTTTGCCGGGGGGTGGCCGCCCCGGGGCGGGCCTCCCGGCATAGGTCTCACCACAGGAGAATTGCCATGAACAGCCGTCTTGTCGCCGTAGCCCTGCCGCTGGCAGCCGCCTTCGCGCTTGCCGCCTGCGGCGCCGAGCCCGAGGAGACCGCTTACGAGGTCGACGCGACCGATGAAGGTGGCGGCGAACTGATCGTGACCCAGCCGGATCCCGATGCGGTGCCCGTCGACACGCCAGATACGCCGATGACCAATGTGCCCGAAGAGGGCGCGCCTACGGATGAAGCTCAGGCCGACACCGAGTAATCCGCGCAAGCGAAACGGGTGTGCCCGAACAGGGTCGCGGGGGTGAACGGCGGTTTCCTCCCGCGATCGGTGCGGCCGATATCTCGGGTACCGTCTGGGAACGGGGTGGCCCCGTGCCGGGGGTTTGCCGCCGTCACCAACCCCAGGCGGGCGGGGGCGGCTCCACCGGTGCGCTCGCGTCGAATTCCACGCGGAACAGCCGCGTCGGATCGTTGCGGCGGGTGAGTTGATAAGCGAAGGCGGCGTCCGGCATGCCTGCCGGGTCGACCTCGATGCGCCAGACATTGGCCAGCGAGGCATCGAGCCCTTCGCGTGAAAACAGCGCGATGCTTTCATCGTCCACGGGAAAGTCCTGGCCTCGCACACCCCCTGCCTCGGCGGAGGCTCCTCCATAGAAGGTCACCGCATCGGGTTCGCCATCGGCGTGGCGGTGATCGTGCTTCAACGTGAAGCGAGTGGCCACCCCCGTGCCCTGGCGAGTCACGATCCAGGTCCGGCTGCGGTCCCAGACGGGCTCGTCCGCCGCGCCCAAGTGCATCGCGTGAAACGCAATCGCAATCCGCTCCTCGTCGCACTGCGCCCAATGCGCCACCAGCCGCCGCTGCGGGAAATTCGCATCGCGTGCATCGCTGCTTGCCAGGCGCCCGTCATAAGCCCGGCCGCAATGGCTCGACAGGGCCTGCCAGAAGGCCTCTTGCGGATGGGCCGCAGCGTTCGTCGGCGGCTCGGCTGTGGGGGCGCAGGCCCCAAGCGCCAGCGCCGCGAACAGGGTGGGTAGAATGCGAGCGGAAACCATCCCCTATCCCTAACCCCTTGGCGCAAGATTGAAAGCCGGTTGCCCCCAAGTGCACTTACTGTATTATATCGGCGATACACAAAGGGATAGGGAATTTCCATGCTGCCCAGCCTCGCCGCCGCCTTGCTCCTCGCTCAGGCTCCCGCGGCCCTATCCGCGCCGCAGCCCATGCCGACCGGCGATGCGCTGGAGGAACGGATCGTCGCCAATGACGCGCGGCTCTTCTGGGGGTTTTTCGAAGGCTGCGATCCCGATGCGGTTTCCGATTTGATCCATCCCGACTTTCGTATGCTGCACGATCTTGTCGGCATGCCGCTTTCGAGCGGGGCACAGATGATCGAGCAATCCCGCAGGAATTGCGCCGATCGCGCCCCGGGCGGCAAGAATGCAGGGTATCGTAACCGCCGCCTGCCGGTGCCGGGATCGCGCCGCATCCAGAAGCTTGGCGATTGGGGGGTGCTGGAAGAAGGGCACCACACCTTCCACGAATGGCGCGCCTCGCTCGAAGGCGGGCAGGGCGGCTGGGAGATGACCGGGGGCGGGCGCTACATCCATTCCTGGCAGTGGATGCCGGAAGAAGGCCGTTTCCGTCTGCTCGAAAGCCTCAGCATCGACCATGGTCCGGCCATGCCCTACCCGCCGCAGACTGCCGCGCGTCCCTAGCCCGAGCGATGGCCGGGCACTTGCCGCTTATCCGCCTGTGGCATGCAGGCATGGCGGAAACCTTTGCCTCGCGCGCATGGCGGCGCTAACTCGCCCGCCATGACCCAGAGACCCGACATTCACGCGAAGGCCGAAACCCTGATCGAGGCGCTGCCCTATTTCCAGCGCTATGCGGGCAGAAGCTTTGTCGTCAAATATGGCGGCAACGCCATGGGCGACGATCGCGCCGCGCGTGAATTCGCCGAAGATGTGGTGTTGCTGAAGGCGGTCGGCATCAATCCGGTGGTGGTTCATGGGGGCGGCCCGCAGATCGGGGCCATGCTCGAAAAGCTCGGCGTCGAGACCCAGTTCATCGACGGCCTTCGGGTGACCGACAAACAGACTGCCGAGATCGCCGAAATGGTCCTCTCCGGCGCGATCAACAAGGCAATCGTCGGCTCGATCGCGCATGCGGGCGGCAAGGCGATCGGCATTTCGGGCAAGGATGGCGGACTGGTCACGGCGACCAAGCTGCAGCGCACGCAGAAGGACCCGGACAGCAATATCGAAAAAGCGCTCGATCTCGGCTTCGTCGGCGAGCCATCGAAGGTCGATACCACGATCATCGAAACCGCGACCGGGGCGGGGATGATCCCCGTGGTCGCGCCGATCGGCGTGGGCGAGGACGGCCACACTTACAACATCAATGCCGACACCATGGCGGGGGCACTGGCCGCAGCACTGGGCGCGGCCAGGCTACTCTTGCTGAACGACGTATCGGGCGTGCTCGACAAGCAGGGCAATCTCCTCACCGACCTGACCCCTGCCGACATCCGGCGCTTGCGCGATGACGGGACGATTTCGGGCGGGATGATCCCCAAGCTGGAAACCTGCGTGCAGGCCGTGGAATCGGGCTGCGAGGCGGCGGTCGTGCTCGACGGGCGCGTGGCGCACGCCATGCTGCTCGAATTCTTCACCGCGCGCGGTGCCGGTACGCTGGTCGCAAAGGGTCGGTAACCGGCCCGACAGGGGTGGCGCGGCCCGTGTCGCTCTTGTAGGACGCGTATGACGGCCAAACCCAAGGGAACGCTCGACGAAATGCAGGCGCTCAGTACCATTTACCAGATCATCGCCATGCTCACCAACGTGCTGGTGATGCTGATTATCATTCAGTTCATCATCGGGCTGCTGTTTGCCTTCAACGTGGTGAATTCGCGCAACGAGTTCCTGGGCGCCTTCTACATGTCGATCAACCGCCTGCTCGAACCGGTGCTCGGCCCGATCCGGCGGGTGATGCCCAATACCGGTTCGATCGACTTTTCGCCTCTGGTGCTGATCATTCTGCTCAACATCGTCCTTATCGTTCTCGGCAATGTGATTTACGGCTGATGACGGCGCAGGTAATCGACGGGAAGGCGTTCGCCGCCAAGCTCCGTGAACGCGTTGGCGAATTCGCCGCGACATTCGCCGAAAAGGCGGGGCGCAAGGCCGGGCTTGCCGTGGTGCTGGTGGGCGAAGACCCTGCCAGCCAGGTCTATGTGCGCAGCAAGCACAAAGCCACACTGGCCGCCAATATGGAAAGCTTCGAACACCGGCTGCCCGCCGATACGAGCGAGGACGACCTGCTTGCTCTGGTTGCCCGGCTCAATGCCGATCCGGCGGTGGATGGCATTCTGGTGCAATTGCCGCTGCCCGATCATCTCGATGAACAGGCGGTGATCGGCGCGATCAGTCCCGACAAGGACGTCGATGGCTTTCATGTTACCAATGCCGGCCGCCTTGCAGTTGGGCAGAGCGGTTTCGTACCCTGCACGCCCTTGGGCTGCATGATGCTGCTGACCGACCGGCTGGGCGATCTGTCGGGTCTCGAGGCGGTCGTCATCGGTCGTTCGAACATCGTCGGCAAGCCGATGGCGCAACTGCTGCTCGACGCAAACGCTACCGTCACCATCGCGCACAGCCGGACGAAAGACCTGCCCGCAGTGGTCAGGCGCGCCGATATCGTTGTCGCCGCGGTGGGCCGGGCCGAGATGGTCAAGGCCGAATGGCTTAAAGACGGCGCGACCGTGATCGATGTGGGCATCAACCGGCTGCCGCCCGAACCCGGCGCGGATAAGGGCCGCCTCGTGGGCGATGTGGACTATGCCGGAGCGCAAGCGGTGGCGTCCGCCATCACCCCGGTTCCGGGCGGGGTGGGGCCGATGACCATTGCGGTGCTGCTGCGCAACACGCTGGTTGCCGCCTATCGCAAGGAGGGGCTGAACCTGGCCGAGGGCGCGCTGTGAGATTTGCGATAGCCCTGCTTGCGCTGGGCCTCGCGGCTTGTTCCGCCAATCCCGGGCGGGACGACCGCTATGCGCGTGTTCTCACCCCCACCGCCAGCCCGTCGCGCGTTGTAGCCACCGAACTCGCCTTTGCGCGGTTGGCGCAGGAAGACGGGCAGTGGACCGCCTTTCGCGAATATGCCGCCGATGGGTCCGTCATGTTCGTGCCCGAGCCTGTCGACGCCCGTGACTGGCTGAAAAATCGCGCAAACCCGCCGCAGGCTGTGGCATGGCAGCCGCACCATGTCTGGTCGAGCTGCGACGGCTCGCTCGCGGTCACACGCGGGGCGTGGCAGCGGGCCGATGGCTCGGTCGGCTATTTCACCACTGTCTGGCAGCGCCAGCGCGATGGCGAATATCGCTGGATGCTCGATCAGGGCGATGTGCTCGAAAGCCCGCTCGAAGAACCGGAATTCGTGCGCACCGATGTCGCCGATTGCCCGCAGCGCGATCTCGCCGCCGAATTGCGCGCCCAGGCAGAACGATCGCGCCCCGCTGCGGGCGGCACGTATTTCGATCAGGTCAGCGCCGATAGCAGCCTGTTCCTGACCTTCGTCGTCACGCCCGATCTGTCCCGCCACTGGAAGCTGATGCTCAACCGGGACGGCAAAATGATCGATGCGATGTCGGGCAGCGTTGCTGCTCCGGGGGGCGAGTGAGATGACCGCGCTCTTTTTCTCGGCTTTCATCACACTGTTCGTGGTGATCGATCCGCCGGGCTGCGCCCCGATCTATGCCGGGCTGACCAAGGGCGCGACCTCGGCGCAGCGCCGCAACATGGCAATCCGCGCAAGCGGTATCGCACTGGTCATTCTGCTGATATTTGCGCTGTTCGGCGAGGACTTGCTCGGCGCGCTGCATATCGAGCTCGACAGCTTCCGCATCGCGGGCGGGCTGATGCTGTTCTGGATTGCCTTCGAAATGGTTTTCGAAAAGCGCACGCAGCGCCGCGAGGAACGCGCCGAAAAGGTCGCGGCCACGCCCGAGGTGGAAGATGTGTCGGTCTTCCCCATGGCCATCCCGATGCTTGCCGGACCCGGCGCCATTGCGGCGATCATGCTGCTGATGAACGAGGCACAGGGTCTGGATCAGACCCTTGTCGTGCTGGGCGCCCTTGTGGCCGTGCTTGTCATAACGATGCTCGCCCTGATGGCGGCAGGCCCGATCATGCGCCTGTTCGGCGACAAGGTGGAGGCGGCGATAACCCGCGTTCTCGGCGTGCTTCTGGCCGCCCTGGCCGCGCAATATGTCATCGATGGTCTGCGCAACAGTTTCAGCATCTGAGGCTGCGGCATCCGTGGGCGTTCGGGGGGCGTTCACCAGACCGCTATATGTTTCCAGGATGCGTATGGCCCTGCTCTGCTGCGTCTCGGCTCTCATGGGTCTGGGCAACCCGGCTTTCGCGCAACCGTTGCCGCAATACACGATCCCCGAACTGGCGGCGGCGATTGGCGAAGGTCAGCTCGGCCGGATCGCCGTTCTGGCCGCAGAACAGCGGGGCGAGCGTGTTTATTTGGAACGGTTCGATGGCGAGACGGCCGGCAGTCCCGTCGATATCCGGTCCGCCGGCAAATCCATCACCGCGCTGGCGGTGGGCGCGGCCATTGCCGATGGCGCCCTCGCGGGCACCGATATTCCGGTATGGCCTTATCTCGGTTCCCCGCGCGGAGAACCGTGGGATTCCATCACCGTCGGCGATCTCTTGGGCATGTCCTCCGCTCTTGATTGCAATGATTGGGAGCGCCGCTCACCGGGGCAGGAAGAACGGATGTATCGCAAACGCGAATGGCGCGAATTCGTGCTGTCTCTTCCTGCCCGCGAATATGTCCGGGACGGGCGCGGCGAGGGGCCGTTTTCCTACTGTACCGCAGGGGTCTTTCTTTTGGGCCAAGTCGTGGAGAAGGCGACCGGCGAGCGTTTCGATGCCTATGTGCAGCGCCGGCTATTCGATCCGCTGGGTATCGACGGGGTCGTCTGGCGGCGCTCGCGCAGCGGCGAGATCCAGTCGGGTGGGCAATTGACGATCGATGCACAGGCGCTGCTGAAAATCGGCCGCATGGTACTCGACGGCGGACGCTGGCAAGGCGAGGAAATTCTGCCCGAAAGCTGGATCGAGAGCATGCTCGCGCCGCGTCAGAGGCTGGGCGAGCATGTGTATTACGGCAATCTCTGGTGGGCCATCCCGATCCGGTCGCCGCGCGGATATGAAGGCGCCTGGATGATGAAGGGCAATGGCGGGAACATCGTGGCCCTGGTCCCGGCCTATGATGCTGTGCTGGTGGTCCAGGCAGAAAACTATAATCGCAAGGATGCCGAACGCCACGCCTTCACTGCACTGACAGCCATGCTGACGAACCTCGACGCGCCTGCGCCTATTGCAGAGTGACGATCTCGTCTCCGTCGTCACGCAGGGCGAAGAACTGCATGAGCTGAATCATCAACTCGCATCGCTCGCGCAAGTCGTTCGCTTCGAGGAGCGCCTGTTTCGAGGCTGCATCGAAGGGCGCGATCTGCGAAACGCCGTTGATAAGCGTTTCGTCATCGAGCCGCGAGACCGAATCCCAGTCGACCGAATAGCCTTGCATATCGGCAAAGCGCCGCGCCTCGAATTCGAAGCCCGCGCGTTCGACGCTCGACAGCGTTTGCCCTTCGCGCTCCTCGATCAGTTCCGCCTCGACCTGTCGGAAGGTCGTGGTGACATCGAGTTCGCGCAGCACACGGAAACGGGCTTCGCCGTCCAGAACGATATTGTACCGCCCATCTTCCAGCGCCTCGACATCGCCAATCCGCCCAAGGCAGCCCATTGCGTAGAGCGGGGCACGGTCTTTCGAGGTCTGTGGCTGGATGATCCCGATCAGCCGGTCTTTCGCCAGCGCGCTGCCGACCAGGTCGCGATAGCGCGGCTGGAAAATGTGCAGCGGCAGTTGCAGGCCGGGAAACAGGATTGCGCCGGGCAGAGGGAAGATGGGGATCCGGGTATTCAAGACGCTCCCTAACCGAACAGGATTTTGGACAAGCGCCGCCGTGTCGCGACCACCCACGGATCTTCGAGCCCGACCGCGCCGAAAATATCGATCAGGCGGGTGCGTGCGGCGCCCTCGTTCCACTCGCGGTCTTTCTCGACCAGGGCGAGAAGCTCGTCGGCGGCGGCATCGCGATCGCCGGCGGCGAAGGCGGCCTCCGCATAATCGTAGCGAGCCTGAAGGTTCTCGGGGTCGGCCCCGGCCTTTTCGCGCAGGGCGGCGAGTTCGCCGTCATCCACCTTGTTGCCGGCCAGCTCCAGCGCATTGCGTGCCTGGTCTAGCTGTGGATCGTCCGCGACAGAAGGAATGCCTTCCGCCGCCGCGAGCGCCGATTTCGCCTCGTCGATCCGCTCTGCCTGGACGAGTGCCCGAACCAGACCGGCATGGGCCGCGGCGTTGTCGGGCGCCATCTGAACGACCTGCATGAACACGCCCGCTGCGCGTTCGGCATCGCCATCGGCCAGAACCTTTTCGGCCATATCGACGAACTGGCCGACATCCTGCTGCCCCTGAGCGTTTTCCGCAGACTGATCGGCACCGGGTTTGATCGGCAATTGCCCGAGAATTTGATCGAGCGTCTGCTTCATCTGGGATTCGCTGCGCGCATTGGTCAGATCGGCGACCGGCTGCCCCTGGAAAAGCGCGTAAATGGTCGGGATAGATTGAACCTGAAACTGCGCCGCGATGAACTTTTCCTCGTCGACATCGATCTTCTGCAGCACCACGCCCTTATCGGCATATTCGGCAGCGACCTTCTCCAGCATCGGTGCGATGGCTTTGCACGGCCCGCACCAGTCGGCGTAGAAATCGAGGATGACGAGCTTCGTCATCGACGGCTCGACGACGTCGGTCTTGAAGCGTTCGACCGCTTTCTGTTCATCCATGCTCAGGCCCATGCTCGCCACGTAAATCCACCTTTCGTCCGAAAAATCGTGCCCGCATCATGTGGGCATTCCCGCGCGAATGTGAAGGAGGGCAGGCGCCGCTGCAAGGGTATCGAAAAATCTGCAATTTTCGACTTGCGAGACTCGAGAGCCGCTGCTAGTTGGCCGCCTCCCCACCGGGGCCAAGCGGTTTCGGTAGCGCCAGTGAGCGGGCGTAGCTCAGGGGTAGAGCACAACCTTGCCAAGGTTGGGGTCGGGCGTTCGAATCGCCTCGCCCGCTCCATTTTCTTCCGATTTCATAGTATGTTAACGCGGTGCCGAAAGGCTCTGCTGCGATGCGGCTCGTCTCGGTCAACACATGGTCAACACCGCGACTAAGTGGTTTTGACCCGTGAAACTCCTAGCTTCATCCTTGGAAGAGCAAGTTTCATAGAATTTTTTTGGGGAAAGCCTTCCCCTAAGCCGGAGCCGCTTTGCTGTCTCCGGCTACCCCTTCTGCGGGGACACCCCGCAACGCCCCGTGAAGCGGAGCGGGCCTGATGACGCGCTCTGTCCCGCAGGCCTTGCGGCCTGCTCCTGAGGGCGCGGCATTTTTGTTATGGGCCCCGCGCGCACTCTGATTGCGGCTTGCAGGAGCAAGAGGATCGGCCTGCCGGACGACAGGCCCCGCCGGGGCGGCCGATCCTGACACCTGTAGCACACGCCTCCATTCAGGGTGCGCATTGTTGGTTTCTGGCACCTCGCTGGTCGCTCGGCCTGACTGGCGGCACGAGCAGGTTGCGGCGGACGGCGCGCTTCCCGCGCGCCGGAGTTGTTGGCTTGGCCCGCGGAAGTGGCGGGGAGGGCGGCGCTCCCGTCTAGGCACGGTCCGGCCAGCCGCAACCCGTCGCTGCGCATCCGGGTCTTCCATTGCATTGCAGCCCTTGTCTGACTGGCTGGACTGCCAGCCATCCGCGTCATGCGGGTGCGGCTATCCGGCCCGCGTCTCTCTGGTCGCTGTCACCGCCCACCCCGCCCCTTCCGGGGGCCGGTGTGCGGATTTGGGCAGATCGGGAGGCGACGATGGCGCGTGGAAAGTCAAAGGTTCGTGGTGGTGGCAGGCGTAGCAGAGCGGCGCGGAGCGCCGCGCGCGGGGGTGGCT
>CAMYIQ010000013.1 GCA_947258465.1 uncultured Erythrobacter sp. | reverse complement strand
GCCCGCGATTCCGGTCGCGGTGCAGGCCGCATCCACGGGCTGCGTGCGGCAATCCCGGAACGGGTGAGCTCGCCCGGCCTCCCGTTCGACGAAAACCATCCATACCGCCGATTATCCTAGCCCCCGGCTGGCGATTCGTCCGCAACGCCGAACACGTCCTGTTCGGGCACAATGTCCGAAAGACGCACCAAGCCCAGACCACTGGCCATTTCCTCCGCCCCGGGCCATGATGCGCCCGAGAGGAGACGAACGATGCCCGATCTCACCCGCCGCACCCTGCTTGCAGGAGCCGCCGCCACCGGCGCCCTGGCCGCAACCGCGTCGCTGGCCCAGACCGACCGGCTCGACACTGCGCCGAAGCTGACGGGCAAGGCGATCTTGATTACTGGATGCTCGTCCGGTTTCGGGCGGTTGATGGCGGAAGATTTCGCGCGCAAGGGCGCCAGGGTTTTTGCCACCATGCGCAACCTGCCTCGCCCCGAGGCCGATGAATTGCAGGCCCTGGCCGATGCCGAAAAGCTCGATCTCCATGTGGTCGAGATCGATGTCACCGACGATGCGCAAGTTGCGGCTGGCATTGCCGAAGCCGAACGGATCGCGGGCGGCGCGCTCGATGTCCTGATAAACAATGCCGGTATCTCGACCGCCGGACCGATCGAGATCCAGGACATGCAGGCCACGCAGCTTCTGTTCGATACGAATGTCTACGGCCCGCACCGGCTCGCCCGGGCCGCCCTTCCCGCAATGCGGGCACGCAAAGCCGGGCAAATCGTCAATGTGACCTCGCAGCTCGGGCGCGTCATCGTGCCGGGATATGGCCAATACTCGGCCACCAAATTCGCACTCGAGGCGATGAGCGAGCAGATGGCCTACGAGCTGGTGCCGCATGGCATCGACGTGACGATCATCGAGCCGGGCGGCTATCCGACCAAGATCTGGGAGAATGCCAATCGCCTGACGACTGCCCTGCTCGACCGCGCCGACGAAACGCACCTTGCAGGGTATCCGGCAATGATCGAGCAATTGCGCGGGCGCGCAGGCGGCGGCGGATCGACCGATCCGATGGATGTGCCCAATGCCATCGCCGCGATCATTGCCATGCCGCCCGGTACACGCCCGCTGCGCAAACCGGTGCATCCCGGACCGAAGCCGCAAATACCGATCAACGAGGTTAGCGCCAAGGTACAAGTCGGCTGGCTGGGGGAATCGCCCTTCGGGCCGATGATCAAGGCGGTGCACAACGTCTGATCCTCTGGCATTTCGTGCAACGCGCGGCTAAGGCGCGCGCCACACAGTTTTTCCGGAGTTTCTGATGGGTTTCCGTTGCGGGATCGTCGGCCTGCCGAATGTCGGCAAGTCCACCCTTTTCAATGCATTGACCGAAACGCAGGCCGCGCAGGCCGCGAACTACCCCTTCTGCACGATCGAGCCGAATGTCGGCCAGGTTGCCGTCCCCGACGAGCGGCTCGACAAGATCGCCGCCATTGCCGGTTCGGCCAAGATAATCCCGACGCAGCTTGCCTTCGTCGATATTGCCGGTCTGGTGAAGGGCGCGAGCCAGGGCGAAGGCCTCGGCAACCAGTTCCTCGGCAATATCCGCGAGGTCGATGCGATCGTCCACGTGCTGCGCTGCTTCGAGGATGACGATATCCAGCACGTGTCCAACAAGGTCGATCCGCTGGCCGATGCCGAAGTGGTCGAAACCGAATTGCTGCTCGCCGATCTGGAAAGCCTCGAAAAACGCGTCCCCGCCGCAGCCAAGCGCGCAACCGGCGGCGACAAGGAAGCCAAGCTGATGGCATCCGTTCTCGGGCAGGCGCTGGACCTGCTCAAGGACGGCAAGCCCGCCCGCCTCACCGAACCCAAGGACGAGGAAGAGGCCCGCGTGTTCCGCCAGGCGCAACTGCTTACCGCCAAACCCGTGCTCTATGTCTGCAATGTCGCCGAGGAAGACGCGGCTACCGGCAATGCGCTGTCCGAACAGGTTTTCGCCAAGGCCGCGGCGGAAGGGGCCGAAGCGGTCGTGGTATCTGCTGCGATCGAGGCCGAACTGGTCGCCATGCCGGCCGAGGACCGAGGGGAATTCCTCGCCGAACTGGGGCTCGACGAAAGCGGCCTGAGCCGTGTGATCCGGGCGGGCTACAAGCTGCTCGGCCTGCAGACCTTCTTCACCGCCGGTCCCAAGGAAGCTCGTGCATGGACCTTCCCCGTCGGCGCCAAGGCTCCGCAGGCCGCTGGCGAAATTCACACCGATTTCGAGCGCGGCTTTATTCGGGCTGAAACAATTGGGTTCGATGACTATGTCGCTCTCGGCGGTGAAAGCGGCGCTCGCGAAGCGGGCAAGCTCCGGCAGGAGGGCAAGGATTACCTCGTCCAGGATGGCGATGTGATGCTGTTCAAATTCAACGTCTGAGGACAAGCCCATGAACCGGATCGCCGCTGCTCTCGCCCTTGGCCTTGCCAGCGTTCTCGGCGGGTGCGCCACTTATGCCGAGCCGCCGATCGTCAGCGCCCCGGTCGAGCAGCGCGATCCCGTTACCATTCTCGTATCGATCGACGGGTTCCATCCCGACTATCTCGATCGCGGATTGACCCCCACCCTTTCCCGGCTCGCAGCGGAAGGGGCGAGCGCCGCGATGCGCCCGTCCTTCCCGACCAAGACCTTCCCCAACCACTGGACGCTGGTGACCGGGCTGGTGCCCGACCATCACGGCATTACCGCCAACCGGATGGAAGATTCCGGTAGGCCGGAAGAGCCCTTCACCATGGCTACGGTCGATCCCTATTGGTGGAGCGAAGCGAAGCCCGTCTGGGTCGAGGCGGAAGAAGCGGGCATTCGCAGTGCGGCGATGTTCTGGCCCGGCTCGGCGGTTCCCTGGGGCGGCACTGCCTTGCGTTACGGGCCGGTGACCGATGGCATCATGGCGAGCGACTGGCAGGCCTTCAGCATGCAGGTATCGAATACCCAAAGGGTCAATTCGGTACTCGACTGGTTGCGGCGCCCCGCCGATATCCGGCCGGAATTCGTTACCCTCTATTTCGATACCGTGGACAGTGCTGGCCATGGCGGAGGGCCTGAGAGCGAACAGATCGACACCGCCTTGCGCGATATCGACGGCCATATCGCCAATCTCGTCGCCGGTCTCGAAACGCTCGGCCAACCTGCCAATCTGGTAATCGTTTCCGACCACGGCATGGCGGCGACGGGCTCGGACAAGATGATCGTGCTGGCCGATATCGTCGATCCGTCGCTCTATCGCCTGGTCGAAGGCGGCGCCTACGCAACCTTCGCGCCGACCGAGGGCAATAGCGCAGCGCTCGAAGCCGCGCTTCTGCGCAAGCACGAACGGATGGAATGCTGGCGCAAGGGCGAGATCCCGGCGCGCTATCAATATGGCACGCATGATCGCATCCCGCCCTATTTCTGCCTGCCGGAAACCGGCTGGACAATTTCCGCCACTGCTTCCGCCACCACCTGGAGCGGCGGCAATCATGGCTATGATCCGTTCTCGCCGGAAATGGCTGCGCTGTTCATTGGACACGGCCCGGCTTTCCGCAGCGGGGCGACACTGGCGCCGTTCCAGAACACCGCGGTCGCGCCGCTGCTGCGCCATCTGGTCGGCCTTCCCCAAGCGAGCCGCGCGGACGGCAAGCTGGCCGATACCGTACCGGCGCTTGCGCCGCAAAATTAAGGGCCGACCGGAACGAGCACGTGCCCTCCCCGTTGCCACTCTAGGTTCAACGGGGAGACGATCGTGGTCGATAAATCGGAAAAGTTCAGTACGTTGGTGCGGGTCGGCTATTTCAGCCGCGCCATTCTCTATTCGGTTCTCGGCCTCATCGCGCTCACCAGCGCCGGCAAGATCAGCCAGGGCACGAACGGCATTTTCGAGGCGATCCACGAGTTTCCGCTCGGCACCGCCATTCTCTGGCTGATGGTCCTGGGATTGTTCGCCTATGCCCTGTTTCGATTTGCCTCGACCTTCTTCGACATCGAAAATCACGGCAGCGACACTACCGGCTGGGCTCATCGTATCGGGCACGCGGGCAGCGCCATCGGCCACCTGGCGCTGGCCTATTCGGCGTATAAGTTCGCCACCTCGGGCAGCGACAGCGGTAGCGGCGCACAGGATGCGGCTTCGGGCGTTCTTTCGATGGAATTCGGCGGCGCATTGCTGGGCCTGCTGGGAATTGCCTTTTTCATCACTGCCGTATTCCAGGCGAAGAAGGGGCTTACGGGCAGCTTCATGAACCGCATCAGCGGCGCGGCCCCTTCCCAAACACGGACGATAGGGGGCATCGGCTATGTAGCCAGAGCGGTGGTGTTCCTCGTCATCGGCTGGTCGCTGTTCAAGGCCGGCTTTCTGTCGGGCTCGGCCGGTCAGATCAAGACGCTGGGCGATGCCGTCGCCAGCCTGGCCGGAGAGGGCGTGATCTTCACGCTGGTTGCCATCGGGCTGCTTGCATTCGGCCTCTTCAGCCTCGTGCTGTCGCGCTACAGGATCATTCCGGATATGGACCCCGACGGCAAGATCCCCCAATTCCGCGCGTGACTTGATTAATACCCCTAGGGGGTATATCTGGCGGACATGGAAAAGACCGCCACTCTCTATCGAATGGTGATGGACAAGCATGTCTGTCCCTACGGGATCAAAGCCAAATGGCTGCTGGAACGCGAAGGTTACCGGGTCGAGGATCGTCACCTCTCCACCCGTGAAGAAACCGACGCGTTCAAGCAAAGGTTTGATGTCTCGACGACGCCGCAGGCTTTCATCGCCGACGAGCGTATCGGAGGATACACCGATCTGGCCGAACATTTCGGTCGCGCGCGCGATCCGGATGCGACCAGCTATCGCCCCGTAATCGCGGTCTTCGCCGTCGGCGCGGCCCTCGCCATCGCTCTCAGCCAGTTCGTGTTCGAAACCCCGCTGACGATCCGCACCGCCGAATGGTTCGTGGCGTTTTCGATGGCCATGTTGGCCATGTTGAAGCTGCAGGACGTGGAACAGTTCTCGACCATGTTCGTCGGCTACGACCTGCTGGGGCAGCGCTGGGTTCGCTATGCCTATGCCTACCCCTTTCTCGAGGCCACCGCAGCCGTCCTTATGGCGGGTCGATTGCTGCCCTGGCTGTCGATCCCCATCGCCCTGTTTATCGGCACGGTCGGGGCTGTCAGCGTTTTCTATGCCGTCTATGTGCAAAAGCGCGAAATCAAATGCGCCTGCGTGGGTGGAAGCGCCAACGTGCCGCTGGGTTTTATCTCGCTGACCGAAAACCTTGCGATGATGGGCATGGGAATTTGGATGTTGCTTCGCCCAACGTTGTGATCCATTGCAATTTGCAATGCAGTTCTACGAAGACATCGAGATCGGGCGGGAGCGCGCCTTCGGCCAATATCAGGTCACGCGCGAAGAGGTGATGGAGTTTGCCTCCAAATACGATCCGCAATCGTTCCACCTCGATGACGAGGCGGCGGCGCAGACGCATTTCGGCCGGCTGTCCGCGAGTGGATG
>CAMYIQ010000012.1 GCA_947258465.1 uncultured Erythrobacter sp. | reverse complement strand
GGTCATCGGTGTCTCCTCAGGCGTAGGTTTCGGTGAGGGCGGAATAGATCAGCGTCTTGAGCTGACGGCGGATGGGATAGGTCGACGAGGGATAGACCTGTGTCATGAAAACCATGGTGATCCGCTCGACCGGATCGACGAAGAAAGCGGTCGAATAGGCGCCGCCCCAGTAAAACTCGCCCAGGCTCGACGGGATCAGTGTTTTTGCTGGGTCGATAACCATCGCGAAGCCGAGGCCGAAACCGGTCCCGGCATTGTTCGGCAAATGGTTGGTGCGCATCAGCCGCACGGTCTTGGGGCTGATGATGCGCGCGCCGTCCAACTCGCCGCCGTTCAGCAGCATGGTCGCGAAGCGGTGATAGTCGGCGATGGTGCCGACCAGCCCTCCGCCGCCGCTGTCGAAACTCGCAGGCTTTGCAAGTTTGCTTGTCGCGCCCGCGCTGATCATGCGCGGCGTTTGGCCGGGGCGGTAAGCATAAGCATCGACCAGCCGTTCAAGATCGCCTTCGCGAACGCCGAAGCGCGTATCGGTCATGCCGAGCGGGGCAAAGATGTGCTTTTCGAAATAGTCGCCCAGCCGCATTCCGCTGATCCGTTCGACTGCAATGCCCAGCACATCGGTCGAAACCGAGTAGTTCCATCCCTGTCCGGGCGCGAATTCGAGCGGGAGCTGGGCGAGCTTGTCGACGAACCCGTCGCTGTCGAGATTGTCGCGGGCGAAATCGAAATTGTGCTCGCGATAGACCGCGTCGATATTGTTGCGGTTCTGCAAGCCGTAGGTGAAGCCCGACATATGGGTGAGCAGATCGACGAAGCGCATCGGATGCGCGGGCGCGCCCGGCGCGAAGGGGATCGAGCCGCCACCGCCTGCATAGACATGCAAATTGGCGAATTCGGGAAACACTTTGGTTACCGGCTCTTCCAGTGCGACCTTGCACTGTTCGACGAGCTGCATGAAGGCGACCGAGGTCACCGGCTTGGTCATGCTGGCAATACGGAACAGCGCGTCGTCGCGCAGCGCGCGGCCATCGTCGCCCATCGTGCCGAGCCTGGTGTAATGGACCGGTTGCCCGTCGCGCGCGATCAGCAATTGCGCGTTAGGCAAGCGGCCATTGTCGACATACGCCTCTGCCAGGAACGGAGCGATTCGCGATAGCCTCTCGGCATCGAAACCCACTGCTCCGGCGTCTGCCAGTTCGACCATTCCGTTCTCCTCTCCCGTACATACCTATGCTTCGGTTTTGTACGAATAGCGAATTCATCTGTTCTTGCCACCCTCATACCTTTCCTTCGAAGGCGGCTTGCACATCTATGACAAGCAGGGTTAGATCGCGGGTGGAGAGAGTCGCCCCGGAAGCGGCGGCAGATGAGGGGATACCCATGAACGACCTCGCGCAAGCGATCGATTTCGTGCCGTCGGCAGATTGGCCCGCCCTGTCGAGGCAGGCCTGTGTCGAACGCCTGACGGCGCCTGGCCAGCGCTTCGAGATGGAGACTGTCGACATTTGCGGGGTACCCACGCGTGTGTGGAAGAACGCGCCTGTCAATTTGCGTCAGGTGGCCATGGCCGGGCGCGCGCATGGCGACCGCCTGTTCGCCATCTACGAAGATGAGCGCGTGACCTATGATGCCTGGTACCGCGCGGTCGCGCGGCTGGCGGCCGAGTTTCGGGCCCGCGGCATCGCCAAGGGCGACCGGGTGGCGCTGGCGATGCGCAATCTGCCCGAATGGCCGGTCGCCTTCTTCGCCGCGACCGCGATCGGCGCGATTTGCGTTCCGCTCAACGCCTGGTGGACGGGGCCGGAACTGGCTTTCGGGCTCGCCAATTCGGGTTCGAAACTGCTCGTCTGCGATGCCGAGCGGTGGGAGCGAGTGGCCGACCACCGCGCCGAGTTTCCCGGATTGGAAACGGTGCTCGTCGCGCGCGGCGGGAAACCGGCGGAAGGAAGCGAGCGGCTCGAGGATATCATCGGCACGCCCCATGACTACGCCGCGCTGCCGCAAGGCGAATTGCCACCCGAAGAGATCGCGCCCGATGACGAGGCGACGATCTTTTATACCAGCGGCACTACCGGCCAGCCCAAGGGCGCGCTGGGCACGCATCGCAACCTGTGCACCAATATCCTCTCCAGCGGCTTCAACGCCGCCTATGCCGCTTTGCGACGCGGCGAAGTTCCGCCCGAGCCGGTGCAGAAGGTGGGGCTGACGGTCATTCCGCTGTTCCACGTCACTGCCTGTTCGGCCGGGCTGATGGGCTATCTCGTGGCCGGGCACACGATGATTTTCATGCACAAATGGGATCCGGTGAAGGCGTTCCGGCTGATCGAGCGCGAGAAGGTCAATCTGACCGGCGGCGTGCCGACCATCGCCTGGCAATTGCTCGAGCATCCCGAGCGCGGAGAATACGACCTCTCCAGCCTGGAAGCGATCGCTTATGGCGGCGCACCCGCAGCGCCCGAACTGGTGCGCAAGATCCACGAGGAATTCGGTGCGCTGCCCGCCAATGGCTGGGGCATGACCGAAACCATGGCGACGGTGACGGGGCATTCCTCCGAGGACTATCTCAACCGCCCCGACAGTTGCGGGCCGCCGGTTGCCGTGGCCGATCTCAAGATCATGTCCGAAGATGGCGAGACAGAGCTGCCCACCGGCGAGGTGGGCGAACTGTGGGCGCGCGGGCCGATGATCGTCAAAGGCTATTGGAACCGGCCCGAGGCGACGGCGGAAACCTTCGTCGATGGCTGGGTCCGCACCGGCGATCTCGCAAAGCTAGACGAGGAGGGGTGGTGCTATATTGTCGACCGGGCGAAGGACATGGTCATCCGTGGCGGCGAAAACATCTACTCCTCCGAGGTCGAAAATGTGCTCTACGATCATCCCGCAGTGACCGATGCGGCGCTGGTCGGTATTCCCCACCCGACATTGGGGGAAGAACCCGCCGCCGTCGTCCATCTCGCGCCCAGCACTTCGGCGAGCGAGGCGGAACTGCGCAAGTGGGTCGCCGCGCGGCTGGCGAAATTCAAGGTGCCGGTGCGCATCGCTTTCGTCGAGGACACCCTGCCGCGCAATGCCAATGGCAAGATCCTGAAGAAGGATCTGGGGGCTTTCTTCGCGTGAACGTTCCCGCCGCCACCCGCAAATTCGGCGAAAAGCGCGAGGCAATCGTCCACGCAGCCGCGGTGCTGATCAATGAAGTCGGCGTACAGGCGACCACGCTGGCAGAGGTCGCGCGCGCAATCGGGCTCAATGCGACCAGCGTGACCTATTATTTCCCGCGCAAGGAGCAATTGGTCGTCGCGGTCTATGACGAGACGCTGACCCTGATGGAGCGCATGGCGCGCGAGGCGCTCGAACAGGCGGAGCCCGCCGCGCGGTTGCGGCATTTCATCGCGGGTAATGTCGCGCTGAGAAAACGCATCAGGGCCGGCGAGCGCGGCCTCGTCACCGCGCTGTCGGAAATCCGCACGCTCGAACCCGAAGTGCAGGACCCGCTGATGGCGCACTATCTGCGGATCGTCGACCTCGTGCGGCGTTTCTCCGGCGAATGGCGCGACAAGGACGAGCGGGCGCTGTTCTCGGCCCGGGCGCATATCCTGCTTGAGGCGATGATGTGGTGGCCGGTATGGTCGATACGCTACTCGGTTCTCGATTTCCCGCGCATCGAGGAGCGGTTGTTCGATGTCCTCGCATATGGCCTACCTGCCCGGCGCGGTGTTTTCGATCCGCAACAACTGGTCGGCAATTGGCGCACGCTGGAAGAGGAAGAGGCCGGGCAGAACGAAGCCTTTCTGCGCGCCGCGACGGTGACGATTAACGAACGCGGCTATCGCGGCGCATCGGTCAATCGCATCGCCGAAAGCCTCAACGTTACCAAGGGCAGCTTCTACCATCACCATCAGGCCAAGGACGATCTGGTGCTGGCCTGTTTCCAGCAGAGCTACGATCGCCTTTCCGCAGTGCAGATCGCGGGGCGCGATATCGAAACCGATTACTGGACCCGGTTGTCGAGCGTGCTGGCCGAGCTGGTCGATTTGCAGTTCTTCGACCGCACCCCCCTGCTCAGAACGACCGCGCTGCAGGCGCTCGATGCGGAACACAAGATTAACGTCGTCACCCGGTCCAACCGGCTGGCCCGGCGCTTTGCCGGAATGTTGATCGACGGCATCGCCGACGGTTCGGTGCGCGCGATCGACCCGCTGGTGGCGGGGCAGGTAATCATGTCGACGATCAATTCCGCCTATGAGGCGCGCCATTGGGCGGCCCGTTTCGAGCAGCCCGACCAGGCGATCCGGACCTATCTGTCGGTCATGTCCGAAGGGATGCTCGCCTCATCGGATTGAGGCGCGCGGCTCGCGCACGCGCCAGATCATCAGCGCCAGGCTGGCAATGAGCGAGGCGAAGGCCGCGACAATCAGCGGAGCATAGCCCAGCGCCGCGATACTCAGCCCCACCAGCACGGGGCCGACGGAAGACACGCCGCCCTCGACCGTTGTCGTCAGAGCGAGCCGCATGGGAATGTCTTCATGCTCGCCGAATTCGAGCACCAGCGTCACCGCCGCCATCATCCATCCCGAAAAGCCGAAGCCGAGAAAGGCGAAGCTGGCATAGAGCAACCAGCCATCGCCGAACACCAGCAGCAATATGCCCGTCAAACTGCTTGCCAATGCTCCGAGATAGACTGCGCGGAAGCCGATCCGGTCGCCGAGCGAACCCCAGACGAGGTTTGACATAGTGTCCGCGGCGAGGAAGGCGAGGCTCAAGCTACCGATCAACGCCCCGTCGAGGCCCAGCCGGTCGCCGACATAGAGCGTCCAGAACGGCAGGCCCACCCGCGCGATCGCGGCGAGGCCGTGGGCCATCAGAAAGGCGCGAAAATCGCGGTGCTGCAACAGCTCGCCGAATTGCTCGATCCGCTCGCGCAAGGGCATGACCGGGCGCAGACGCGGCGCATCGGGTTCGCGAATGCCCAGTTTCAGCACCACCAGACCGATCGATGTCAGGATGAAGGCGAGCAGGAAGGTCGTGGCATAGCCATTGCCCAACCATTCCCGCTCGATGAAATAATGCCCCGCCACCCAGGCGAGACCTGCGGCGATCAACCCGCCCGCCATGTTGCGGATGCCCTGGAGCCGCCCGCGCCGGTCGATGGGGATGAGCTTGGCCATCAGCATCTGGAACGCCACCCGCTG
>CAMYIQ010000011.1 GCA_947258465.1 uncultured Erythrobacter sp. | reverse complement strand
CTGGACACCCTGATTCTCGCCGATCGAGCGGCCGAAGACGTTGCGCTCCTTCGCATAGCCAGCCGCCTTGTCGATAAAGAAGCGCCCGTCGCCGATGCACTCTGCCGCGATCAGGATACGCTCCGCATTCATGCCCGAAAGGATGTAGCGAAAGCCCTTGCCTTCCTCGCCGATCAGTGCCGATTTGGGCACGCGCAGATCGTCGAAGAACAGCTCGGTCGTGGCATGGTTGAGCATGGTGCGCACAGGCCGCACGGTCAGCCCGTTGCCGACCGCCTCGCGCATGTCGACCAGCAGCACGCTCATGCCGTCGGACGGTTTGGCGCACTCCTCGCGCGGGGTCGTGCGGCACAGCAGAACCATGAGGTCGGAATGCTCGGCTCGGCTGATCCAGATCTTCTGGCCGTTGACCACATAGTGATCGCCCGCATCCTTCGCGAAAGTCGAAATGCGCGTGGTGTCGGTCCCTGCCCCCGGTTCGGTGACGCCAAAGGCCTGCAAGCGCAGCTCGCCGCTGGCGATCTTGGGCAGGTATTCACGCTTTTGCTCTTCCGACCCGTGCTTCAGCAGCGTGCCCATGGTGTACATCTGCGCATGGCAGGCACCGCCGTTGGAGCCCGAGCGATGGATTTCCTCGAGCACCGCGCAGGCTGCCTCGAGCCCCAGGCCCGACCCGTCATATTCTTCGGGAATCAGCACGGACAGGAAACCGGCTTCGGTCAGCGCAGTCACGAATTCGGTCGGATAGGCCCGCTCGCGATCGAGCCGCTGCCAGTATTCGCCCGGGAATTTGGCGCATAGGCGCCGCACTGCATCGCGGATTTCCGGAAAGGTCTCGCTCAAATGTCCGTCTCCCATTGCAACCTTTTTGGCGCGCGAGAGAAGCTTTGGCAACGGAATAAGAGAATTGGATGCCCCGTGAGGATTCGAACCTCAATTGACGGAGTCAGAGTCCGTAGTCTTACCATTAGACGACGGGGCATCAGCCGTCCGGGCGGACGAGAATCGCGCGCCGCTCCGGAAGCGAGGCCGCGCATCTAGTTTCGTCGTCACGTGAGGTCAACCCCGTGCGGTTCGCGCGCACTTGCCCCGCCCACGCTTCGCCGCTAGCATCGCCGCCAAGTCCCCGTGCACGGTGGTTTGCGCGGGAGGAATAAGAAAGCTCCGACTATGGCGGACCATACTCCGCCGGACACGAAAAGGGGGCGCGGGACACAACGGGGCGGCAAGTCCGGCAAGGTAGCCGATTTCCGCTACAAACGCCCTTCCCGGCCCGAAACGAAGCGTGGCGGCAAACGTAATGCGCCGCATCGCGACAGCGCAATCGCTTCCCGGCCAAACGGCCAACCCGGCCCACATTCCGGCCACCCACCGCGCCGACAGGCCTATGCGGCACTCGATCTCGGCACCAATAATTGCCGCCTGCTGATCGCCCGGCCATCGGGTGAGAATTTTACCGTGATCGATGCATTCAGCCGCGTCGTTCGCCTGGGCGAAGGGCTCGCAGCCAGTGGCAAACTGTCCGACGAGGCGATGGAACGCACAGTAGCGGCGCTGCATGTCTGCGCGGAGAAACTGCGCCGCCGCAATGTTCGGCTTGCCCGGTCGGTCGCCACCGAAGCATGCCGTCGTGCATCCAACGGCGAAGCCTTCATCGAACGGGTGAAGCGCGAAACCGGCATTATGCTCGACATCATTTCCGCCCAGGAAGAAGCGCGGCTCGCCGTGCTTGGCTGTCATGTCTTGCTGGAAGAAGGCAACGGCCCGGCGATTATCTTCGATATTGGCGGCGGCTCCACCGAACTCGTGCTGGTGCAGCCGGGCGAAAAAGTCCCGCGCATTCTCGATTGGCTGAGCGTTCCCTGGGGCGTGGTCTCCCTCACCGATATGGTCGATGGGACGGACGAAAGCGAGGACGCTCGGCTCGATCGTTATGTGCAGATGCGCCGCACGGTCGGACGCAGTTTCGCCGAATTCGCCGAACGGATCCGCGAGTATACCGGCGCGCCCGATCCGATCCGGCTGCTCGGCACCAGCGGAACGGTGACGACGCTCGCCAGCCTGCACCTGGAACTGCCCCAATACGACCGGCGCGCGGTCGACGGCCTGATCGTGCCCTCGCTGGCAATGCGCGACATTTCGACCCGGCTCTCGCGCATGAGTGCATCGGAACGAAAACGCTTGCCCTGCATCGGCGACGATCGGGCGAATCTCGTTATTGCCGGCTGCGCGATTCTCGAATCGATCCTCGACATCTGGCCCGCCGAACAGCTTGGCGTGGCCGATCGCGGCATTCGCGAAGGCATATTGCGCAGCCTGATCGCCGCCGACGCCGAAGGCGAACGCAGCCGCGCTGCCCTGCAAAGAATGCGAGAACAGGATGTGTAAAGAGGATTTCGCCGGGAGCGAACGGGACCTGCGACCCAACCTTGCGGCTGCACCGGCCCACGTCCCGACAAGGGAAGCGCGGACGCGCTTCACGCACCCCACAGGAACAAACGATGTCTAGATCCGGCAAAGACCGCGACACCCGCGTCCGTAGCGCGAAGAAACGCACGGCGAGCTCTACCCGCTGGCTGCAACGCCAGCTCAACGATCCCTACGTGAAACAGGCGAAAGCCGAAGGGTATCGCAGCCGCGCGGCCTACAAACTCATCGAGCTGAACGAAAAGTTCGATCTCCTCAACGGGGTCACCCGCGTCGTCGACCTCGGCATCGCGCCGGGTGGATGGAGTCAGGTGGTACGTAAGCTGAAGCCCAAGGCCCATGTGGTGGGCATCGACTTGCTCGAAGTCGAACCCATCGAGGGCGTTGCCATCTTTCAGATGGATTTCATGGACGAAGAAGCCCCCGCAGTGCTGGAAAACGCGCTGGGCGGGAAGGCCGACCTGGTGATGAGCGATATGGCTGCCAACACCGTGGGCCACAAGCAGACCGATCATTTGCGTACCATGGGGCTGGTAGAGGCGGGGGCCTGGTTCGCGATCGAGAATCTGGCACCCGGCGGAACCTATCTGGCGAAGGTGCTCGCCGGAGGGACCGACAACGAAATGCTCAAACTGCTCAAACAGCATTTCAAGACGGTCAAGCACGCCAAACCGCCCGCCAGCCGTAAGGGTTCGAGCGAATGGTACGTCATCGCGCAAGGCTTCAAGGGCAGCGCATAGGCGCAGGGCACAAAAAACCCCGCCAAGGGCGGGGTTTCGAAATTGATCGATAGCGGAACCGGGGTCAGTCGACCTTGGTTGCGCCTTCATTGTCGGTCGCGGCATTGCCGGCGGCAACCGGCTGGTCGGCGCTCATCCCGCCAGCAGCTTCCGCGGCGCCCACTTCAGCGCCTTCGACCGGACCGGGACCGGCGCCCGGCGCATCCTCGCCTTCGACAACCTCTTCTTCAGGCGCGGCGGGCTCGGGCTTGGCCGGTGCCCCCCCGTAAGTTGCCATGAATTCCATGACATTGGCCCGGTCTTCCGGTTTGCCGAGGCCAGCGAAGCTCATCTTCGTGCCATTGGCAAAGCCCCGCGGGCTCGTCAGCCAGGCATCCATGTTTTCCCATGTCCACTGGCCACCCTTTTCGGTGAGTGCAGAGCTGTAGGCAAAACCGGCCGCGCCGCCGGCAATCGCCTTGCCCATGACGCCATAAAGATTGGGACCGATACCGTTGGCCCCGCCCTGATCGATCGTGTGGCAGGCCGTGCACTTGGCGAAAACGCGCTCGCCGGCGGCGGCATCCGCATTGGCCAGCAAAGTGCCCAGGTCGGGTCCCGCATCGGCGCCGCCTTCGCTTTCCTCGCCTTCGATGAAATACCCGGGTTCCACACCCTCCGGCAGCCCGCCATCGTCGGCGTGGAAATACATCCCCGAAACTATGGAACCACCAAGGGCAATGATGCCCGCGAAGAGAACCCAGCCAGCGGCGGTGTTGAAGCGATCGTCCATTGCGTAAATACCCGGCGAAAAATCGGTTGGTCTGATGGTTGCGCGCCGCTCTAGTGCGCGTGCACGCCTTGCGCAAGTGCGCAGGGCGCAATACCGCTTGATGCGACCACAACGCATCCGTAACGCCGCTCGGACCATGCGCCAATTCGCCAAGCCCGCTCTCGCCCTCGTCGACTCGATGCGCGCCGCCGCAGCGCAAGATCCCGTGCGCGCCATTGCCTTTGGCGGTGCGCCGGGTTCGAACTCGCATCAGGCGGCTATGCAGTTCGCTCCCGATGCGCTGCCTTTGCCGTGCTTCAGCTTCGAAGATGCGCTCGAAGCGGTCGAAAGCGGTGCGGCAGGCTGCGCGATGATCCCGATCGAGAACAGCCAGCATGGCCGCGTGGCCGATATCCACTTCTTGCTTCCCGGCAGCGGGCTGGCCATTGTGGCCGAACATTTCATGCGCATCACGCACTGCCTGATGGCATTGGGTCCAGGCCCGTTCGAGGCCGCTTACAGCCATCCTCAGGCACTCGGGCAGTCGCACAAATTCCTGTCCGAACGCGGAATTGTCGGCCTCAGCCATGCCGATACAGCGGGCGCGGCGGCCTTCGTTGCGGAGAGCGGCAGGCGGGATGTCGCAGCCATCGCCCCGGCGCTGGCGGCAGATCTGTACGGTCTCGACATTATCGAGCGCGAAGTCGAGGACGCGCATGACAACACAACACGATTCGTCGTGCTGGCGAAGGAACCGCTCGATCCCGCGGCGCTCGAAGGCGCGCAGGCGATGACCACCTTCATTTTCGAGGTGAAGAATATCCCTGCCGCCCTCTACAAGGCGCTGGGCTGTTTCGCGACCAATGGTGTCAACATGACCAAGCTGGAAAGCTATCAGAAGGGGGCAAGCTTCGCGGCGACGCAATTCTTTGCCGATATCGAAGGTGCCCCGGGCGAGCCGCGCGTGGATGCTGCGCTGGAGGAACTCGCCTTCCAGACGAACGACGTCCGGCTGCTGGGCAGCTATCTGCAAGCGCGTAAACGGGGATGAAGCTCGATCGGCGCAGCATGATCGCCGGTGCGGCGGCCCTTGCCGGCATGGCCTGCGTGCCTCTCGACCGGAGTTGGGATGGCCGTCTCCGGGCGGCGCTGCGTATCATCGAGCGCGCGCTCGGAGGGCGGCTTGGCGTGGCGCTCCATTCTCCGGCATATCGCGCATCGCTTGCCTATCGCGGTGACGAGCGCTTCCCCATGTGTTCGACTTTCAAGACGTCGCTCGCGGCTTTGGTCCTCGCGCTCGATCAGGATGGCATGCTCGACCTGTCCGAGCGGGTGACCTGGACAGCCGACGATCTCATCTTTCACACACCCTTCACCGGCGAGCGTGTCGCGCAGGGCGCGACGCTGCGCGAACTCGCTCATGCCGCCCAGACGGTGTCGGACAATCTGGCGGCCAACCTGCTGCTCGATCGGGTCGGCGGACCTGCCGGACTGACGGCTTTCTGGCGCAGGATCGGCGACGAGACTTCGCGGCTCGACCGGATGGAAACGGCGGTGAATTTTGTCCCGGAAGGCGATGTCCGCGACACGACGACGCCGGCAGCCATGGTTCGCACGCTCGCGAAAATGCTCGATACGAACAGCGAATCGCCACTCGCCGCCCCTCGGCAACGGGAACTGCGCCAGTGGATGATCGAATCGACGACCGGCCTGAAGCGTGTGAGGGCGGGCCTGCCCGCAGACTGGGTCGCCGGCGACAAGACCGGCAATTCGGGCGCGCACCCAAGAATGGGCTATCTGCGCGGAAATATCGGCTTTGCGCTCGATCCCTCCCACGCACCCACATTCTTTGCCGTGTACCATCAGTCACCCGTCGGGGCACCGGTCGATGGCGAAAAGGTCGATGCGGCTTTCGTGCAGGTGGGCAAGCTACTCGGCGATTGGGCGCGAAAGCACGAAGCGTCCGTGACGACCTGATTATTCGTCAGCGTAAATCGCCACCTCGTTCGTGCCATCGCTGGTGGCGCGGCCGCGATACATGCCCGATGTGTTCATCGAGAACAGCGGGTGCCCCTCGCCGGTCACGACGATGACACCGCCATCGCCGCCCAGCGCCCCGACTTCGGCGATCACCGCATCGATCTCTTCCTGAGCGTGGGCGGCATCGAGTCCGAACTCGCTGGCGTGGACGATATAGGTCGGTTGCCCTTCGCTGTCGCGCGGCACTTCGGCCTGCGCAGCAGCGATGTCCGCCTGGTAGCGATAGCGCAGGCGCGTGCAGATCTCATGCGCCACGCCGACTCGAATGAAGAACTCGCCCCAGCCCGTGGCCGAGACCGCGCAGGCGCGGTTATCGGCATAGGTGCCCGCACCGATGATCGGCGCATCGCCGATCCGGCCCCAGCGCTTGCCCGTCATCCCGCCGGTCGAAGTGCCCGCCGCCATGTTGCCCTGGCTGTCGAGCGCCACTGCGCCAACCGTTCCGAACTTGATATCGACGTCGATCGCCGAGAGCTTCCGGGCCTTCATCCGTTGGAGCGCTTCCTTGCGCCGTTCGGTCTCGAACCATTCGGGCGGCATCAGTTCGAGCCCCTGCTCAGCCGCGAATGCCTCGGCCCCGTCCCCCGCCAGCATGACATGCGGGCTGTCGGTCATCACTTTGCGCGCAAGCTCGATCGGGTGACGGATCCCGGTGACGCCCGCCACGGCGCCCGCATCGCGCGTGCGCCCGTCCATGATCGAAGCGTCGAGTTCGATATCGCCATCCCAGGTCAGCACCGCGCCTCGGCCAGCGTTGAACAGCGGATCGTCCTCCATCGGTTCGATCGCCGCCTGGATCGCATCCATCGCGCTGCCGCCTTCGCGCAGCACCTTGGCCCCGGCATCGAGCGCCTTCTGCAGCGCCGCGCGATAGGCCGCGTCCTGCTCCGCCGTCATGTTTTCGCGTTCAATAGTCCCGGCGCCGCCATGGATGGCGATCGACCAGGGCGGATCGGCCTGCGCCGCCGCAGGATAAGCGAACAGGATCGAAAGCGCGGCGAAAGCGCGGGCTAGCGGTGTGAAAAATCCTCTCATGCGAGGGAGATAGCACGGCGAGTTATCCACTCAATCCCCCGCGCCAATTTTGTAAATTTCCGACAGCGTGATAGCCCTGACGCTACGGAAACCAATGGGGAGAGGTTTCATGATTTTCGATCGCTATCGTTTCGACGAACAGCTGGCGATGGATCTGGGGGAGAAAATCCTTCTGGCCATCGTGGCGCTCGTCATCACCTGGCTCGCCGCACGCGCGGCGAAATGGGCCTTCGCCAAACTCGTAGACGCTGTCGATTTCTTCAAGCGCGGAACCGGCAGCGGCCAGTCGCTCGGGGAATCGCTGGGTAAGATCGTGTCCTTGCTGATCTGGCTGTTCGGCTTGCTGATCATTCTCAATATCCTCGAACTGGGCGGTGTTGCGGGGCCGATCGACAGCCTGCTCGAGAACGTCGTCGATTTCCTGCCCAACCTGCTGTGGGCGGGCCTCATCTTCTTTATCGGCATGATGGTTGCGCGGATTGCGCGCGACCTGGTCGTGACGACGCTGCAAACGGTCGATTTCGACAAATGGGCCAATCGCGGCGGGGTCGACAATGTCACCGGCAACACCACGATCAGCAAGACCATCGGCACCATCATCTATGTCCTGATCGCCATTCCGGTGGCAATCGCCGCGCTCGAACAGCTTGGCATCGATTCGATAAGCGGTCCGGCTTCTCGCATGCTCGAGATGATCTTCGCCGCCATCCCGAACATCATCGCCGCGGCAGTGCTGCTGGGGATCGGCTATCTGATCAGCAAATTCGTGGTGCAGATCATCAAGGAGGTGTTGCCGGGCCTTGGGGTCGACCGGGCATTGGCGGAAACCGGACTGGTCGGAGACGGCACCACCGCATCGGGCATCATCGCCCGAGTGGTGCAGGTGGCAATCATCCTGTTCTTCGCCATCGCGGCGACACGGTTGCTCGGTTTTCCCGAACTGACCGTGATCCTCGATCAACTGCTCGAACTTGGCGGCCGGGTGATCTTCGGGGCAGTGGTCATCGCCTTCGGCTTCCTGATCGCCAATCTGCTCGCGCGGCTGATCGCGGGCGATGCGGGAAGCACGACGGCGGCCACCATCGTCCGTTGGGCAACGATCATCCTGTTCGTCTTCATGGGGCTGCAATTCACCGGCATCGGCGGAATGATTCCGGCCAATGCGCTGACCATCCTCATCGCGGGCATCGCGGTCGCAGGCGCGCTCGCTTTCGGTCTCGGTGGGCGCGACTGGGCGGCGAAGAAACTCGAACAGATGGACAGCGATCTTGCCGGATCGGCCCCGAAATCGGACGCCCCCTTGCCTCCGGGCGCCTGAACACAACGACCCTTCGGGAATGTAAAAGGGGCGCGGGATTTGACCTTCCGCGCCCCTTTTTCTGTGCTACGCCGCGTCTCACGAATTAAGGAGACGAGGCAGATGAGAAGCCTTTTCGGGGCATGGATGCTGGCTGGGCCGCTGATCGCGGCGGCACCGCTGGCGGCGCAGGACGATACGACATTCAGCGCCGAGGACGTATTCGCGCTGGAATATGCCGACGATCCGAAGATATCGCCCGATGGCCGCACCGTTCTGTTCGTCCGCCGCTCGAACGACATCATGTCCGACCGGACCGAGGGGGCGGTCTGGATGGTCCCCGTGGCCGGTGGCGAACCGCGCCTGGTGGTCGAGGGGGCAAGCCAGGCCGAATGGTCACCCGACGGCCGCCGCATTGCCTATACCGGGCGCGACTCCAACGACCGCGCCGCGATCTACACGCGGTGGATGGACAGCGGACAGGTTCAGCAGGTGGCAAGTCTGGACAGCGGCGCGAGCAGCCTTGCCTGGTCGCCCGACGGGCAATGGATCGCCTTTACCAGCAATGTCGATGCCGAGCGCAAACCGCTGGCGAAGATGCCGGAAAAGCCGAAAGGCGCCAAGTGGTCGGACGCGGTCAAGGTCATCGACCACGCCCAGTTCCGCCGTGATGGCCGGGGCTTTCTCGACCCGGCCTTTCGTCATGTCTTCGTGGTTCCCGCAACTGGCGGCACGCCGCGCCAATTGACCCAAGGCGATTTCGATCACGACGGGCCGCTATCGTGGAGCCGCGACGGCCGAAGCATCTATTTTTCCGCCAATCGCAACGAGGGCTGGGAACTGCAGACGATCGAAAGCGACATTTATACGGTCGATGTCGGTAGCCGCGCGCTCAGCCAGTTCACTTCCGGCAGCGGGGCGGAAGGCAATCCGCAAGTATCGCCCGACGGTGCGCGTGTGGCTTTCGTCTGCATGCCGAACATCAAACGACCGGTGTGGCAGATCGATGTCTGCGTGAAGAATGCCGATGGTAGCGACGCGCGCAATCTCACCCAAAGCCTCGATCGCGAAGTCGGCGATATCCGGTGGAGCGGCAATCGCGCTATCTATTTCACCTTCGATGATCGCGGCGAGAAGAAGATCGGCCGTGTATCGCTGGACGGTCGTGTCACAACCGTTGCGGAGGGTCTCGGCGGCACAACGCTTGGGCGTCCCTATACAAGCGGCACTTTCGATGTGGCGGCAAACGGCACATTGGCCTGG
>CAMYIQ010000010.1 GCA_947258465.1 uncultured Erythrobacter sp. | reverse complement strand
TTGCGAAAGAGAGCGTGCCCACAATGACCGAACGTCCTTCAGCCTTCCGCCTAGTATTCGCCCCTGTCCGCGCCCTTTTCGTCAGCGACGCGTCTGCCGGCATCCTGCTGATCCTGGTTGCCGCGGCCGCGATGATCGCCGCCAACTCGCCGTTTTCGAACGAATATGCGCAACTGTTTTACGGCAAGCTGCCATGGACCCCGATCCCGAAGCTTTACGATCTGCATCTGTGGATCAACGATGGTCTGATGGCGGTGTTCTTCTTCGTCGTCGGCCTCGAAGTGAAGCGCGAATGGATCGAGGGACAGCTCTCCACGCCGCAATCGCGCAGGTTGCCCATCCTGGCGGCCGTGGCAGGCATGGCCGTACCTGCGCTGTTTTATGTCGGCGTGGTCGGTGACGATGCGGAATTGCTGCGCGGCTGGGCGATCCCCGCCGCTACCGACATTGCCTTCGCGATGGGTGTGCTGGGGCTGCTCGGCAATCGCTGCCCCGCTTCGCTGCGCCTGTTCCTGCTGACCGTGGCGATCGTCGACGATATCGGCGCGGTAATGGTCATCGCCCTGTTTTACACGGCGAACATCAAGCTCGGCTGGCTGGCGGCCGCCGCGGGCGTCGTCGTGCTCATGATGGTGCTCAACCGGATGCGCGTCGCCTCCTACTGGCCCTACGTCCTGCTGGCTCTGGTGCTATGGTATTTCGTGCTCAACACCGGCATCCACGCGACCATCGCCGGGGTCGTGGCCGCGCTGTGCATCCCGATGGTCGGTCCCGACGACCAGACCATGGTGGAGCGTATGGAGCACGGGCTTGCCCCGTGGAGCGCCTATCTGGTCGTGCCCGTCTTCGGGTTCGCCAATGCCGGCGTCCCGCTGGCCGGAATGGGCGTGGAGCATTTGCTCGCCCCGCTGCCCCTGGCGATCGCCGCCGGTCTTTTCCTCGGCAAGCAGGTGGGTATTTTCGCGGCCATCTATGCCGCTGACAGGATCGGTTTCGCCCCGCGCCCGGACCAGGCGAGCTGGACCGAAATCTGGGGCGTGTCGATCCTGTGCGGCATCGGCTTTACCATGTCCCTGTTCATCAGCGGCCTTGCTTTCGCAGGGCAGCAATTGCTGATAAACGAGGCGAAGATCGGCATCCTACTGGGCTCGCTGATATCCGCGATCGCGGGTTATGCGATCCTGCGCATGTCTGCGAAGCACCCGGACGATGCCGTATCTCCATATATCGACCAGTCGTAGCTACCAGCTCCCGCTGTTTTCCATGCTCGTCCAAGGTTCCTTCGGTTCGAGGTGGCCGTCCTGCAGCAGTTCCACCGAGATGCCATCGGGTGTCTTGACGAAAGCCATGTGCCCGTCGCGCGGCGGACGGTGGATCGTGTGGCCCGTATCCATGATTTTCTGGCAGGTCTCGTAGATATCCGCGACCCGATAAGCGAGATGGCCGAAATTGCGACCACCGTCATAGCGTTCGGACGGGCTGCCGTCCTCCGCCGGCCAGTTATAGGTCAGTTCCACCTCGGCAACCCCTTCCTGACCCGGTGCGGCAAGGAATATCAGGGTGAAGCGCCCCGCCTCGACATCGAAGCGGCGAACCTCCTCGAGACCGATCAACTTGAAAAAATCGATCGTGGCGTCCGGGTCCGTCACCCGGATCATGGTGTGCAAATATTCAGTCAATTCGAACTCCATTTGTCGATATTAAAGCACGGTTCATCGGCTCATGACTAGCGAGCTTCGGGCGGGAGAAACCCCATAAGGAGCGCGATCATGACCGACGAAACCGACATTGCCGACACTGGTGCCACGCCGCGGGCGGACAAGGCAATGCTCATGCGATGGCTCGCCAGTGCCGGTATTGTCGCGGTCGGACTGATCGTGGGCGGTTTCGTCCTGGGTGACGGGCTGGTTCGCATGAAAGCGGCCGAACGCAGCGTTACCGTGCGCGGCCTTGCCGAACGCGAGGTCACGGCCGACCTGGCGACATGGACCGTGTCCTTCGCCTCGACCGCAACCGACCTGAGGACTGCGCAGGCAAGCACCGATCGCGACGCTACGGCGGTGCGGGAATTCTTCGACGATCTCGGCTTTCCCGAAAACGAACTCACGCCGGCCGGCGTCAACGTGTCCAATTACACCGACGATGGTATCGTCTTCTACACCGTACGTCAGCGCATCGTCTTGCGGACCAAGGATATCGAACGGGCGCAGCGGGCTGTTCGCAGGCAGGCCGAATTGGTTCGCAAGGGTGTGGTGCTGGAAGACGGTTCGGGCATCAACTACACCTTCACAGGGCTGAATGCCATAAAGCCGGAAATGGTAGCGGAAGCGACGCGCGATGCGCGGATGGCGGCGGAGCAGTTCGCCGAGGATTCGGGCGCCGATGTCGGCAGCATCCGCAAGGCGACTCAGGGCTATTTTTCGATCGACGCACGCGATGGCGAAGCCGGTGGCTGGGGTATCGGCGATACGCCGTTCAAAAAGGTGCGCGTCGTGACCACAGTCGATTTCGCGCTCGACTGATCGAGTGACGTGTAAGGGGGCGCCCAAATGCGGCGCCCCCTACCCTCAAATTCACCGCTGCGTGGTTAGAAACTGGCAGAAATGGTGCCGACGATCGCATCGTCGGTGAAGCCATCGATGGCGGGGCCTTCCACGCCGATATAGGCTACGCCGACCTCGAAGTTCCCCTGCGCGACGCTGGCGCCGAGGGACCAGTCCAGGCCGGTGTCGTCGGTCGTGCCCGCAAGTAGCGGCGGCGCCAGTGATCCATCGGTATAGCCCAGATGGCCCGTGACCGTCAGCGGCGTGCCGGGCAGACCGAAGCCGACATTGGTATAGAGGTAGAGATTGTCATCCCCGCCAAGCGAATCCTGTTCCGGCGCGTAGGCGACGCCGAAGGTTGCTTCCGCTGGGCCGAAGTTCACCCCCACCGATGCATAGGGTTCGATATAGTCGGTATCGAGGCCCAGATCCTCGGTCGGATAGATATAATAGAGCACCCCGACATCGACGCTGACCGCATCGCTGAGATTTCCGCTCCAGCCTGCGTAAATGTCGAGTTCGAGATCGCCATAGGCCGCACCGCCATCGATCGACGATGCCCAGGTGCCAACGTAGAATCCGCTGTCATGCGCGACATCGAAGCCCCCCTGGAGGGCCGGATCGCCGCCCGAGAGCGACACCCCGCGGAAACGATAGTCGGTCGTCAACGCAACATTGGCCGAAACCGTGAAGTCGCTGGCGACCTCGTCATCCGACTGCGCCATGGCCGGGGTTGTGAAAAAAAGGCCCGCCGCAGCGAGCGATACGGCCACCAGGCCGCGAAAGGACGTGAGCATTACAGACTCCTATACGAGTGTCGCTTCGTCCCACCTGCGAATCCGTCGGGGCCATTTTGTTAGGCTCCTCGGTCGGATACGGTCATAAATGTGCACACTTTAGCGGCCACGCGCAAGATCCGCCCGGATGGTTTTCGCATTCGCAACATAAGCTGTGCTTTTTCCGCAACTGCACAATCACAAGCGAGAGTGCCTTTGTTGCCCCTCGCCCGCCATGCGCCTATCTGGACGGCAAATCTCGAACCACTGCCAAAGTGTTATAAACTCTCAATGATCAAGTTCGCACACCTTCTGAAAAAGCGGGGGAAGACCAAACCCCGTCCCAGCGTGCCGCCAGGCGAGCGCTACTACGTCGTGGGCGATATCCACGGTCGCTGCGATCTGCTCGATCAATTGATCCTGGCAATCGAGAAGGACGACGAGCGAGCAGCCGAAGCCAGGAGCACGGTGGTTCTGCTGGGCGACCTAGTCGATCGCGGCCCGGAAAGCGCGCGCGTGATCGAGACCGCCCGCCAGTGGGGTAAACGCCGCAAGGTACGCTACATTGCGGGAAATCACGAAGAGATGTTCCTCGAAAGCTTCGAGGACAAGGAGATGCTGCGGCACTTCCTCAAGCATGGCGGCAAGGAGACCGTCCTCAGCTACGGTATCAAGAAGCGGCGCTATAACGAACTCACGATGAAGGATCTCCAGCGCGAACTGCACGATCTGGTCCCGGAAAAGCACCGCAAATTCCTGGAGGCGATGGAGGATATCGTCATCGCCGGTGACTATGTCTTCGTCCACGCAGGCATCAATCCCAAGCACAGCCTCGAGGATCAGAAGAGGTCCGACCTACGCTGGATTCGCGATCGGTTCCTCAAACACCGCGAGCCGTTCAGCCACGTGGTCGTGCACGGCCACACCATTTTCGAGAACCTCGAACACACGCCCTATCGCATCGGGATCGATACCGGGGCTTTCCGTACCGGCAATCTGACCGCCTTGGTACTGGAAGGGGACGAACGACGCATCATCCAGGCGCGCGAGCGTGACGGATCGATCACAGTCGAACATGGCGAATTCGCCTGATGGCCGCGCGGTAACGATACCCGCCGCATCAGCGCGGGATTTGCCAGGGGGCCTGTAAGCCGGGTTCTGTCCCGCGCACGGTATGCTTGCACACCAGCTACGCGGAGGCAGCCATTCGTCTAGGCTCTGGATCGCTCCAGAGCTCCAGCAGCCAACCCGGGCGATCGATGCGAAACGCACCTGCCCGCTTGCGCGAGCGTGCCGCCCCTATTCGGCCTTGCTCCGGGTGGGGTTTGCCATGCGGGCCGCGTTGCCGAAGCCCCGGTGCGCTCTTACCGCACCCTTTCACCCTTGCCTGATCCCCCGAGAGGGCCATCGGCGGTATGCTCTCTGTGGCACTTTCCCTGGACTCGCGTCCGGCGGGCGTTACCCGCCACCCTTGTTTCGTGGAGCCCGGACTTTCCTCGTGACCGAAGTCACGCGGCTGCCCGGCCCCCTGGCGCTGCGGCAGATAGGCGATAACCGCTCCGTCGCCAAGCGCCGATAGGCTGCACTTCCCGATCGACCGAACATAGACGTGACTTGTCCCACTTTAAATCGGTTAACCATAAAAGACCGGCATGACTTTTCCGACAGGACAATTGACCTGGGGAGAATTGAGGTATTATATAACCATGACTTGGAATTTTCGGGATTGTTTTAAGTACGGCGAGGAGACGGGGCTTGGGCAATTCTACCGGCACGCTGTGGCGTAAGAGGTTATGCGAGTTTCTCGATCGCTGCGAACGGATGCCAACGCCAAACCCCGAAGATATGCCAGTGCTGGTACTCCGGCTCTGCCAAATTCTTGACGAAGCCCCGGACGCGGTGAAGCAACACTTCGCGCCACCTCCGAACAGCTCTCTCGCGCAGCTCGCCGAACGCGGTTGGACGGAGCAGATATTGCTGCTGACAACCGAGCGGGTGGGCCTGATGGCATCGCGAGCGGTATCGGGCGATGCCATCGCCACCGTCGCGGTACCGGGTCTGGATATCGAAAGAAGCTTTTCCAGTTCGGGTTCGCTGGCCCACGCCATGACCGGGGCCATCGCCGCGACCGCGCTCGGGATTGTGGCCAGCGATCTGGGACCGGCTGGCCTGGATGATATTGCCTAACCCGTCGGAATACGCTTCGCCGCCACATTGGCGCGATGCAACTCGACCGATTGCAGGCTGACTTTCAATTCATGCGCTATGCGTTGATTGACCGGGGTCTCTCCAACAGTGTTTCGCGCGGCCGCCACCCTCTGCGCCAGCCCGTCCATTACGAACCCCTGTATACCCTCTTCGACCACTCGAAGTCCGTGAGGCGACAGGCGCACCTCCATCTCCTCAGTATCCGTCCGGCTGCGGTTCAAAATCACCAACCGGTCGGCGGCGAGCTTGTCTATGCGGCGAGAGGTTATCTCCGTTGCAAGATCGGCCACGCGAGAGGAGCCTGAAAGGCTTCCCGATCGCCCGTTCGCGTGGAGGATGAATAGATAGAGCAGAATGTCCCAAACGGACTGTTCGAGCATGTCGACCGACGGGATTCCGTCATCCTCTTCCGGCGTGTCGCCTTCCTCTCCTGAGTGATCGGCCCGGCGACCCTGAGAAATCGCGTGCAGCGCTCTTTTCCAGTCGGTGAACGAAAAGAGCCGCTCCTCGAACCCGCGTAAAACCGCGCTATCGGTCGGCGTCACAGCAGCCCCCTTTCGCGCATGCTGACGACCGTGCGCCTGCCAATCACGAGGTGATCGTGCACGCGGACACCCAGCTTTTGGGCTTGCGACACCAGTTGCCCGGTCTGGCGAATGTCGGCTTCGCTCGGCTCGGCACACCCCGAGGGATGATTGTGAGCGATAAGCATACTTCGGGCATCGAGCGCGAGAGCCCGACCGAACAAGATGCGCGGAGACACTTGAATCTCGCCTTCCGCCCCATCCGCCACGATCTCTTCCGAGATCACGAACCCGGCGCCATCGGCCATGATCGCTATCATTCGTTCACGGCGCAATCCGCCCATAGTGTCCATGAGATAGCGGTCGAGCGCGCTGCGATCCTCGCCCAGGGGCGTCTGAACCATCTGTTCTCGCGAGCCGTCATGCAGCAATTGCCGGATGGCAAGAAACGCCTCGGCCCAGTGTTCGCCGTGGAACGCACATTGCCGCAAATCCGCTTCGCTGGCGTAGGTCAGGGCGCTGATCGATCCGAACCGTTTCAGCAGGCGTTCCGCAAGCTCCCGGGGATCCGCGCTAAGCGGCGCGAGCAAACCGGTCAGGTGGTGCGATCGATCCGCGACCGGCGATAATGCGCCAGGGTGCCGAGACCGGTAATGATCAGCGCCAGCCATACCGGCCATCGTTCCATTATCGCATAGACCAGTGGTTCGAGGGGCATGCTCGCTGCGCGCAGAAGGTGCGAAACGACTGCGATGAATTGCGCCGAGCTTACCCATAGGGGCCACCACCGATCATAGGAAAGCGCGACAGCCGTGACCCCGAACAGGGCTGCGGCATCGACCATGAAACGGAAGGTCTGTACCGAGGTATAGCCTTCCTCGCTCCAGTGGCCGATGACAAGCCAGCGAGCGATCCCCGAGAAGACCAGCACGAAATAGATTGTTGCGACATAGCGTTCCGGCTTTCCGCCCTTGCTCCAGGCGAAGGCGAGAACCGCTAGGGTAAGTGCTACCTGGATCAGAAACCGGGTCATGGCACACGCCCTTGGAGCCTCGCTTTCGCTTAGACAAGTCAGGCTGCGATGGTGGTCAACTGCTCGGCGGAGGTGAAGCCGTTATCGGGACAGGTCGGTTCCTCGCCGGCCCCCGTTTCGACCGCTATTTCGCGCAACTGCCCATGCACCCGGCTGGTTTCGCCGCGTACATCGATCAGACCACGGACGATTTTCTCGAGCCGCAGAAGGGCGCGCTGGCCTTCCAGCTCCGGGGCGCCGCCGAGATCGCGACCGGCAAGGGCGGCACTGTGCAGGAGAGCCGTGGTCTTGGCCAGCGCATCGGCGATGGCGGTTTCGGATTCCGTCAATTCCCGCGCGATGCGGGCGGTGGCGGCAGGCAGATCAAGCGACATCGACATTCTCCTCTGGCAGACGCGCCGAGGAGAGGTTGCGGACCTAGAGCATGGTTCCCAGCGCATGGGCGAAGGCCATGGAGAGAACGGCCACGATCATGATCGCAACCGCCCCCGCGAGTATGAGCAACAGCCGGCTCCCCACCCCCAGGTCAGAAGGTCTTATCCTCGGCGGCAGCCATCGCGAATTCCGGTCCCAGGACGCTCTCGTATCGAAAGCGAAAGAGTCCTCGAAGACGTAGGAACTCTCGCGTGGCTGCCGGGAACGCCGTGCCTCATCCTTCCGGGGAGTCGCCAGTATGGTTGGGTCATCTATGGTTCGGCCATACCCTTCCGCCCAGGCGCGATAGTGTCGCAAGACATCGATGCGGGGCATGTGGCCGAGCTTCGCCCGGACCGCGTCGATACGCTTGTCGATCGTCACCGGGGCGACATTCAGCTGCTGCGCGATTTGCTTGGACGTCAGATGCTGGCAGGCCAACCGCAGGGCTTCATCCTGCTTTTCGGTAAGCGCGTCGAAGACGGAATGGATATCGTGCCGATCCATGGGCGCCCATCTACGGTATCGCGCCGAAGGGAGCAATTCCAGGTGCCAACGCGGCACAATATAAGCAATTTCTTCAAAAGCGAGACAAAGAAAACCGCGTAATTCGGTAATGATGTAACGCGTTCATTCGGCCAGGTGTCGCGTTCCGTTCGCAGCCGCGAACGCCCGCCCCCGGAACGCCAGATCCCTGCTTGCGAGAATCCGCCCTAGCGGGCCTTGCCCCGATCGCGCTCGATCAGGAGCTGGAACAGAATTGCACGAACTTCACCATCGATTTCGCCATCGATCTTGCGCGGCCGCCAGCGGCGCTGAAAAGCCTCCACCGCCTTGCGCCCGTTGGCGACGTCGTAGCCGAAGCGTTCCAGAGCGAGGTAGAAAGCGCCATCATTGTCGAAGGGATCGCCCAGCTCGATCTTCGGAGTGGGAAGGCAAAGACCGTAATCGGCGAGCCGTTCCCACGGAAAAAGTTCGCCAGGGTCGATCTTGCGCTGCGGAGCAACGTCGGAATGGCCCAGCACATTGGCGCGGGGAATGTCGTGCCGCTTCATGATCGAGGATAGCAGCGGTACCAACGCTTCGAACTGCCGTTCGCTGAAATCGCGATAGCCATGCAGGTGCCCGGGATGGTCGAGCTCGATCCCGATGCTTACCGAGTTGATGTCCTTGTGGCCGCGCCAATAGGAAACGCCGGCATGCCAGGCACGCTTCTCTTCGGGCACCAGCCTCGTCACCGTGCCGTCCTCGGCGATCAGGTAATGCGCGGAAACCTTGGCCTGCGGGTCGCACATCCGCTCGATCGCCGCTTCGGGACCGAGCATTTCGGTGTAGTGAAGAACGACGATCTCCACCGGCGCATTGCGCTCGTCGAAATTGGGAGAGAGCCGTTCCTGGTGAACGAGTTCGTCCATCTCGCCCGAAGAGCCGGTCAACCGATCAGCCCCTCGCCCTGCGGCAGGACCGCACCGAGCACGAGCACATCGGCGCCCTTGTGATATTGCAGCCCGCCGCCGCTCTCGCTCGCCAGCAGGTTGATCATATGCGCGGCGGCGGTGCGGCTGGTCAGTTCACTACGGTCGAGCGAACCATCGAGCGCCTTGCCGATCGTCTCGTCGAAAGCGATCTTGGGCCCTGCTGCGCGAACCACGATCTCGCAGGCGCCATCCCTGACTTCGGCACCGATATCGAGCGTTCCGCCCCGAACCAGCGCGTCGATCGCGATCTGGGCGAAGTTCAGCAGCACCTTGACTGCGGGCTTCCCCAGGGTCGGTTCCGCAAGCGCCCAGTTGATCGTGATATTGCCCTTATCCGCAATCAGCGCCTCGATCAGGGCCTGCGGCTCGGCCACTTCCACGCGCTCGCCGAAGCCGCCGGCCGCCCCGAATGCGAGACGGAAAAACTTGAGCTTATTGGTGCTGATCAGCGCGCTCTGTTCCAGCAATTGCATGACATTGGCGCGCATCTCGGGATCGGTTTCCATCGCGAGCAATTCGAGCCCGTTCGAAAGAGCTCCGACGGGGCTGAGCATGTCATGGCACAGGCGCGAGCACAGCATCGCGGCAAGATCGATCGATTGGCGGTCGTCCATTGGGGTTCCGGTAGATGAATAATCGGCTAGCGTCTTAGCGAGGGGCGACCACATAGGGAAGCGCTTCGAACCCCGCATCCCCCGAACGCCATAGCGTGATTCGCCCCGCCGCGATTATCGCCCAGATCGCCCCGTCCGGCGCTGCCATGGCCCGATCCGTGGCGGATGGTTCGGCGGCGCCATTGGGGTGGGAATGATAATAGCCAACGACTTGCCGGCCGCCGCCGCGCGCAGCGCGGTGCGCGTCGATGAGCGCACGGGGGTCGATCTCGAAATGTCTGGCTGGCTCGGGATGTACGTTTGCGGTTGGCTTGGCAGAGATAATCTCGTCACCCCCGCCGAGCAGGAGCCCGCAGCATTCGCGTGGATGCGCGCACGCTGCTTCGCCAAGAAGCGTTTCGACGACTTCGCTTGAGACTTCGATTGGCATCGCCCATGGCCCTAGCATGGCCGAAGCGGAAATCATCACCGGAACGCTCGTCGACACCGGCCGCCTCGACAAGGCGCTGGCCGCGGCAAGCGGATTGTCGCGCGAGCGGGTAAAGGGGCTGATTGCCGATGGCGCGGTCGAACTCGGCGGAAAACCTGCGACGAGCGGTTCGGCTAAGGCGGAAGCGGGAACCACCTTCACCATCGCCCTGCCCCCGCCCGAACCGCTGGCCGCGCAACCACAGGACATCCCGCTGGATGTCCTGTTCGAAGACGAACACCTGATCGTCGTGAACAAACCCGCTGGCATGGTCGTCCATCCGGCCGTCGGCAATCGAGACGGGACGCTGGTCAATGCGTTGCTGCATCACTGCAAGGGGCAACTGTCGGGCATTAACGGCGTGGCACGGCCCGGTATCGTGCACCGGATCGACAAGGATACGTCGGGTCTGCTCGCGGTGGCCAAATCCGACGCCGCACATGAAGGACTGGCCAGGCAGTTCGCCGACCATTCCATCGCCCGCCGATATCTGGCCGTCTGCGCCGGATACCCCAATCCGCCATCGGGCACGATCGCGGGCCGGATCGGACGATCGGATCGCGATCGCAAGAAAATGGCGGTACTGCCGGACGATGCGACGCGCGGAAAACACGCGGTGACGCATTACGAAACCATCCGCCGCCTGGACCATGCCGCGCTCATCGAATGTCGGCTTGAAACCGGGCGCACGCACCAGGTCCGCGTTCACTGTGCGTCAATAGGTCATGCGCTATTGGGAGACCCTGTATATGGACGCACGCCCAAGGCTCTCAGGCCGCTTCTCGACGAGCTTGGTTTCGACCGTCAGGCGCTCCACGCCGCGCGGCTCGGATTCAGACATCCTATCAGCGCTGAAACCTTGGATTTCCGCGCTGAATTGCCTGCCGATATGCGGGAACTCATCGACCAAACCGCTCGTTGAAATCGACGAAAGCCATGTGCAATTTCGCATGCATCCGCTATACGTAACCGCAGTGGCCCGAGAGTCGGATGCCCAGCAGGGGTCCGGCGAAAGAGGTCGACGCTAGAAAGGTCAGGGTACAAGTGAGTAAGACGAAAACTTTGAGCGTCCCGGCGCTCGGCGGTGAGCAAAGCCTCAACCGCTATCTCTCCGAAATCAAGAAGTTTCCCGTGCTGACGCAAGAGCAGGAATACATGCTCGCCAAGCGTTACGAGGAACATGACGATCCCGAAGCTGCCGCGCACCTCGTCACCTCCCATCTGCGTCTGGTGGCGAAAATCGCCATGGGCTATCGCGGCTACGGCCTGCCGGTGTCCGACCTCATTTCCGAAGGGAATGTCGGCCTGATGCAGGGCGTCAAGAAGTTCGAAGCCGATCGCGGCTTCCGCCTGGCGACCTATGCCATGTGGTGGATCAAGGCGAGCATTCAGGAATACATCCTGCGTTCGTGGAGCCTCGTGAAAATGGGGACCACCGCAGCGCAGAAGAAGCTGTTCTTCAACCTGCGCCGGATGAAGAAGAACCTCGACGCCTACGAGGATACCGATCTCCATCCCGACGACGTCAAGAAGATCGCGACGGATCTCGGCGTGCCCGAGCAGGAAGTGGTCAACATGAACCGCCGGATGCTGATGGGCGGCGATGGTTCGCTCAACGTGCCGATGCGCAATGGCGAAGAAGGCTCGGGCGAATGGATGGACTGGCTCAAGGACGATGGTCCGCTGCAGGACGAGCTGGTCGCCGACGCACAAGAATCGGAAGTGCGTCATGACATGCTGCTCGAAGCGATGGACAGCCTCAACGACCGCGAAAAGCACATCCTTACCGAACGCCGCCTGACGGAGAATCCGCAGACGCTGGAAGAGCTGAGCCAGGTTTACAATGTCAGCCGCGAACGCATCCGCCAGATCGAAGTGCGCGCATTCGAAAAGCTTCAGAAGGCAATGAAGGCGATCGCCGGAGAGAGGCTGCTACCGGCCGCCGCCTGATCAGCCGCAAATGGAACAGACGTGAAAAGGTCGCCGATACCCGAACCGGGATTGGCGACCTTTTCGTTTGATCCGTCACTTACTCCGCTGAGGCGAGGTCGAGCACCGCTGCGACCATCGCTTCGGTCCCCAGCGTCACGCTTTCCCGCGGGGCGACCTTGAACAGCGGCGAATGATGCGAAGGCACGGGCGGGCCGCCAGCATCCGCCGCATCGAAGGCCGCTTGCGGTGTTCCGCCAACCGCGAAATAATAGCCCGGCACGCCATATTCGTCGGCCACGAAATAGGCGAAATCCTCTGCCCCCATGCCGCGTTGCTGCCATGGGATCAGCACATCCCCGCCAAGATCGCGCTGCATTACCGAATTCAGCCGGCGCGCAAGCTGCGGGTCGTTGTTCGTGACCGGAGTTCCCTCCGAAACGCTCACCTGAACGTGAAGCTCTTCGGGCAGACCATGGGCCTTGCCGATATTGACGGCGACACGCTCGATCGCCGCGAGCAATTGCGCGCGCGTGGCCTCGTCATTGGCGCGGACCGTCAGCTGCAATTCGGCCCGGTCCGATATGATGTTGTGCTTGGTGCCGGAATGGAATGCGCCCACGGTGATCACCGCAGGAGAAAGGGGCTCGATTTCCCGGCTGACGATCGATTGCATCGCCGTGACGATCTGCGACGCGATATAGACCGGGTCGCGACCCATATGCGGGCTTGCCCCATGCGCGCCGACCCCCGGCACGACGATGTCGACCGAATCCGCGCTGGAATACTGGATGCCTTCCGAGGCCGAAATCTTCCCTGTCGGCAAGATCGATGCGACGTGGAAAGCCAATGCATAATCGGGCGTGCCGAACCGATCGTAGAGCCCATCTTCCAGCATGGCCGCCGCACCGCCGACGCGTTCTTCGGCTGGCTGCACCACGAACATCAGCGTGCCCGACCAATCATCCTTCATTGCCATCAGACGCCGCGCGGTGCCGACCATCGAGGTGATGTGAACGTCGTGGCCGCAGGCATGCATGACCGGATATTCCTTGCCGTCCAACCCGGTCTGCGTCGCCGTGGAAGCATAGTCGAGGCCGGTCTTTTCCGGCATCGGCAACCCGTCCATGTCGGCACGCAGCAGGATCAACGGGCCACCGCCATTGCGTGCCATGCCCACAACACCAGTTCCCCCCACGCCTTCGGTCACCTCCAGCCCGGCATCGCGAAGTTCCGCCGCCATCCGTTTGGCGGTTTCGGTTTCGAGAAAGGACAGTTCCGGGTTTGCGTGAAAATGCAGGAACAGCTCTTCGAGATGGCGATCGTAATCCGTCGCCACTGCCTGTTTCACAGCGGCCGGATCCGCCGCCGCGGGCACGTTTGCCAGCGATAGAGCCATGGCCGAAGCAGTCAGTCCGAAAACGATCTTGCGCATAATCCCTCCCTTGCGGCCCCGCTGGCCGCGATAGGACGTAAGCATGGTAAGCCATCGGGGACAAGCTGGCAGATTGCGCGGCGGGCAGAGCCTCGCTAGACGCGCTGAAATGCGTTGGCTGGTCCGCTTCCTGTTCAAGGCCCTGATCGGCTTCGTCGGCCTGAGCCTGTTGCTCGTCCTGCTGTTCCGGTTCGTGCCGGTGCCTGTCACCGCGACCATGCTGATGGATGGCAACGGGATAACCAAGGACTGGACTTCGCTATCGAACATCGACCGCAATATGGTGCGCGCGGTGATTGCGGCGGAGGACGGGAAGTTCTGCAGCCACGACGGTTTCGACCGCGAAGCAATCGAGAAAGCCCTCGAAAACAACGCCCAGGGTGGTCGCATACGCGGCGGTTCGACGATCAGCCAGCAGACGGCAAAGAACGTTTTCCTGTGGCAGGGCGGCGGCTATGTACGCAAAGGGTTCGAAGCCTGGTTCACCGTGCTGATCGAGCAGATCTGGGGCAAGCGGAGGATCATGGAGGTGTATCTCAACATCGCCGAAACCGGCATCGGCACTTACGGCGTGGAGGCAGGTGCCCGTCGCTATTTCCGCAAGTCGGCCGCCTCGCTCACCCAGATCGAGGCAGCGCGCATGGCCGCCGCGCTTCCGCTGCCCAAGGAAAGGTCTGTAACGAACCCGCGCGGCTGGCTCGCGCGTCACGGCAATACTATCGCCGCGCGAATCGGTTCGGTAGCCCGTGACGGGCTCGATTCCTGCGTATATCGGTAGATCCCATGGGTTCGGGTCACAGCCATTCGCACGATCACGATCACGATCATGGGCACGGGCACGGGCATGGACATGCCCATGCCCCGGCCGATTTCGGCAACGCTTTCCTGATCGGCATCATACTCAATACCGGCTTCGTCATCGTCGAGGCGGTCTATGGCTGGATTTCCGGCTCGATGGCGCTGCTCGCCGATGCCGGGCACAATCTGTCCGACGTGCTTGCCCTGGTGCTTGCCTGGACGGCGAGCATTGCGGCCAAGCGCCCGCCTTCGGAACGCTTCACCTACGGTTTCAAAAGCTCGACCATTCTGGCCGCGCTGGCCAATGCGGGCTTGCTGCTGGTGGCGATAGGCGCGATTCTGTTTGAGACCCTGCACCGTATTGCAGAGCCTGCTCCGGTCCAGGGCGACACCATGGCCATCGTCGCCGGGATCGGCATCGTCATCAATGCCGGCACTGCCGCGCTGTTCATGCGTGGGCAGCACGACATCAATATTCGCGGCGCCTTCCTGCATATGGCAGCCGATGCCCTGGTCAGTCTGGGCGTCGTCATCGCGGGCCTTGCCATCATCTGGACGGGTGAGCGCTGGATCGACCCGGCCGTGAGCCTGGTGATCGTGCTGGTCATCGCCTGGGGCACCTGGGGGCTGCTGAAGGATAGCGTGGCGATGAGCCTGCTCGCGGTCCCCAAGGGCATCTCGGAAGCGAAGGTGCGCGCCTATCTGGCAACACGGCCCGGGGTCGAGGCGGTCCACGATCTCCATATCTGGCCGATGAGCACGACGGAAACCGCGCTGACCGCGCATCTGGTCATGCCCGGTGGCCATCCGGGCGACGACGTGCTGCGCGAAATCCAGCGCGATCTGGACCAGCACCACCGGATCGGCCACGCGACTATCCAGATCGAGCGAACCCGTCCGGAAAAGGCGTGCTGCTGATGCGCCCCGCCTCCGCCGAAGCCCGCGAAAGGCTCAAAGAGGCGATGGGCAGGCTGGCGCGCGGGGAGCAGGCTGCGCTCGAGGACATCTACCGCGCCACATCGGCGAAACTATTCGGCATCTGCTACCGTATCTTGGGAGACGAGAAAGAAGCCGAGGACGCTTTGCAGGACGTCTACCTCACCCTGTAGCGCCGCGCCGACCGCTATGATGCCGACCGCGCAAGCCCGATTTCGTGGCTGGCCACATTCGCGCGCAATCGGGCGATCGACAGACTGCGAACGGGTAAGGTGCGCCGCAATGCGGTGTCCGAAAACGAGGCCGCGCCTATCGCAGACGACGCGCCGCTCGCCGATAGCATGCTGATCGATGCCGAGCGCGAGGCACGCATTCACACCTGCCTCGATACGCTCGACGAAACTCCGCGCGAGGCGATCCGGACCGCTTTCTTCGAGGGCCGCACCTATGCCGAGCTTTCGGAACGCATGGATGTGCCGCTGGGTACGATGAAGAGCTGGATCCGCCGGGGGCTCGCCAAGCTGAGAGCCTGTATGGAGCCCGGCGAATGACGCCCGACCAGACTTTGGCCGCCGAATATGCTCTCGGCCTGCTCGAAGGCGAAGAGCTGCTCGCCGCGCGCGCCCGCGAGGCCGCCGATCCCGCATTCTTTGCCGAGGTCGTCCGATGGCAGGAGCATATGGCGCCGCTCGCCGATGCGATCGCCCCCCGCACGCCGCGTGCCGAAGTCTGGCAGCGCATCGAAGCCGTTCTCGCAGGCAATAGCGGGATTGCCGAAGTCGTCTTGCTGCGCCGCAGCCTGCGCCGATGGCAGTGGGCCGGAGGCCTGAGCGCGGCGGCGGCCGTGATCCTCGCCATTGTCGCCATACCGCAGGTTTTCGGACCCGCGCCGGAACCGTCCGGTATCACCATCGGGCCGGGTCTAACCCAGCCTCCGATGGCCGCGAACATGCCGATCGAAAGCACGCCGCTCCGTCTCGACTTGACCTACCTGCCCGATGCACAAAGCCTGCTGGTCGGCGCCGTGGGGCTGGAATCGGACGGCGTGCACGATCACGAGCTATGGTTCGTTCCACCCGAAGGTCGCCCCGTATCGCTCGGAGTCGTAACGCCCGGTAGGGTGGTCACGCATAGCGTTCCCGACAAGGTCGCACGCTCGCTGGAAACGGGCTCGCGGCTGGTTCTCACCCGCGAACCGCTGGGCGGCAAACCGGCTTTATCCAACGCCGGGCCGGTCGTCGCGGAAACGCGTTTGGCCGCGATCTGAAACGTTTTTCATCCGGCCCCGAGCATCGGCGGCTGGCCCTTCGCAAGGCGGGCGGGATCCAAGAGTTCGAGACCGCCATACCATCGTCATCACCGGCGCTGCCGGTCGCACACCGGTTAGATCGTGCAGGCCGATGGGAAGCCCGCATGGCATGGTCGTCGTCACCCATAGGGCATTTTTGCCGGGATAGCCGTTTTCCCGGGCGACGCGCGAACCCCCGAGCGCGGCAGGACATCCGCCCCGTGTCGGATCGGCTGGTGGCAGGTTGGGCGGGAGCCTTTTACGACAATACGAAATCGACCGCCGCGGCGGCGTGAAGCGCAGTTGTATCGAAGGAGGGCAGCACGCTGTCATCCGGTTCGACGAGCAGCATGATCTCCGTACAGGCCAAGGCGACACAGTCCGCGCCGTTTGCTGCCATGCGCGAGATGCTATCGATATATGTCGCACGCGAGGAATCGTTGATCCGACCCGCGCACAATTCCTCGAAAATGATCCGGTTGAGCTCATCCCGCTCCTCCGCCGGCGGCGAGACCGTTTGGAGGCCGCGCGCTTCGAGACGCTCGTGATAAAACGGTTCATTCATCGTAAAGCGCGTGCCCAGCAACCCGACACTCGAATATCCGGCCGAAATGACCGCATCGGCCAGCGGATCGGCGATGTGAATCAACGCCGCAGGCGATGCCTCGTCCACCGCCTGGGCCACCTTGTGCATGGTGTTGGTGCAAATGAGGATCGCTTCGGCCCCCGCCGCGTGCAGGCCCTGCGCCGCTGCGGCCAACCGATCTGCCAGCACGCCCCACTCTCCTGCCGCCTGCATGGCCGCGATCTCTGCGAAATCGAAGCTGTGAAGCAGCAGCGGTGCGGATGCGATGCCGCCGCGAGCGGCCCGCACCCCTTGATTGATAAGGCGATAGTAGTGAAGCGAGCTTTCCCAGCTCATTCCGCCAATCAGGCCGATGGTTTTCATGCCCCGACCCTATAAGGAAAAACGCGCCACAGGAACATCTTCCCGCAGCGCGCCACCCCTATTTCACAGCGAATTCGACTTGGCGGTCAGGCCGCTTCTTCCTTGTCCTGTTCCTTCTTGCCGCCATGCACCTGAATGGGCTCCTTCTTGCCCTCGACGACATCCTTGTCGATCACGATTTCGGACACCCCGTCCATGTCGGGGAGATCGAACATCGTATCGAGCAGGATCGCCTCGACGATCGAACGCAGGCCGCGAGCGCCAGTCTTGCGCTTGATCGCCCGCTCGGCGATGGCGCGCAATGCCTCGTCGGTAAAGGTAAGCTCGACATCCTCGAGCTCGAACAGCTTGTGATACTGTTTGACGATGGCGTTCTTCGGCTCCTGCAGGATCGTCACCAGCGCATCGACATCGAGATCGTGCAGCGTGGCGATGACTGGCAGACGGCCGACGAATTCGGGAATCAGACCGAATTTGAGCAGGTCTTCGGGTTCGCTCTTTTCCAGCAATTCGCCGATGCGGCGCTTGTCCGGATCGGCAACATGCGCGCCGAAACCGATCGAACGCTTCTGCAGGCGATCGGCGATGATCTTGTCGAGGCCGGCGAAGGCGCCGCCGCAGATAAACAGGATATTCGTCGTATCGACCTGCAGGAATTCCTGCTGCGGATGTTTGCGACCGCCTTGCGGCGGGACCGAAGCGGTGGTGCCTTCCATGAGCTTGAGCAGTGCCTGCTGCACCCCTTCGCCCGAGACATCGCGCGTGATCGAGGGATTTTCCGCCTTGCGCGTGATCTTGTCGATCTCGTCGATATAGACGATGCCGTGCTGCGCCTTCTCGACATTATAGTCGCTGGCCTGGAGCAGCTTGAGAATGATGTTCTCGACATCCTCACCCACATAACCGGCTTCGGTCAGCGTAGTGGCATCGGCCATAGTGAAGGGCACGTCGAAGGTACGCGCCAGCGTCTGCGCCAGCAGCGTCTTGCCAGACCCCGTCGGGCCGACCAGCAGGATGTTCGACTTCGCAAGTTCGACATCGCCGGCCTTCGCGCCGTGCTTCAGGCGTTTGTAGTGGTTGTGCACCGCGACGGAAAGAACGCGCTTGGCGCGGTCCTGCCCGATTACGTAATCCGCCAGCGTGGCGCAGATTTCGGCAGGCGAGGGAACGTCCCCTTCCTTTTTGCCGGCAAGCCCCGCCTTGGTTTCCTCGCGGATGATGTCATTGCACAGTTCGACGCATTCATCGCAAATGAACACGGTCGGGCCCGCAATGAGCTTCCTCACCTCGTGCTGCGACTTACCGCAAAAACTGCAATATAGGGTCGATTTGCTGTCGGTACCGCTCAACTTGGTCATATCCTAAACGTCTTCCCCGCGTGCCCGTCGGAAGAATCCCGACTGTAGGGTACGCAGGTCATGGGTCAATATCCTAGGTAGCGCGCACCCCTTGCCGCAAGCTGAAGCGGCAAGGTTGCTCAATTCCTACGACATTCTTGCAACAGTCCCGTACGGGAACAGATGTCATGCGCGCATACAGGGCGCGGATTACTCGGGCGCGCCGCCCGAACCGTCGGCGCTGCCACCCTCGTTTTAGGGGCGGGTTTCGAAAACCTTGTCGACGATGCCGAACTTCATGGCCTCGTCCGCCTCGAGGAAGGTATCACGGTCCATGGCCTTCTCGATCTCGTCCAGGCTCTGCCCGGTATATTTGACATAGAGATCGTTCATCCGCTTCTTGATACGCAGAATTTCCCGGGCCTGGATCTCGATATCCGATGCCATGCCGCGCGCGCCGCCCGAAGGCTGATGAACCATGATACGGGCATTGGGCAGCGCGATACGCATGCCCGGTTCCCCTGCGGCGAGGAGGAAGCTGCCCATACTGGCGGCCTGCCCCATGCACACGGTCGAAACCCTTGGTTTGATGTATTGCATCGTGTCGTGGATCGCCATGCCCGCCGTCACCACGCCGCCGGGCGAGTTGATATACATGCTGATCGGCTTGGACGGATTTTCGCTTTCTAGGAACAATAGCTGCGCTGTTATGAGCGAGGCCATGCCGTCTTCGACCTGACCGGTGACGAACACGATGCGTTCGCGCAACAGGCGGCTGAAAATATCGAAGCTGCGCTCGCCACGGCTGGTCTGTTCCACGACGACGGGCACGAGCGCGCCGGTGGCTGGGTCGGTGGTGAACTGGCCCTGGGCGCCGTGGGCGTCGCTGCCGAACAGGTCGATCATGAATAGTCCTCTTATCGGGTCAATTGGCCGCCTATGTCGCCATGCCCCGCAAGATGTTCAAGAGGCTTTACCCATGAAAGCGGCGGATATGTAGCGCACGCCGCTGATCGAGTGGCCTCGGCAAGCTGTTCGGCGGTGTTCGGGCAACCGATCCAGCAGGTGAATCCGTTTGTCGGATGACAAGTGTCATCGGTCGAGGCGGAATTGGCATGTTCGCCTACAGGTGTAAACACGGCGGGAGGGAAACGAGGGACGACCGCTATTTCATGACTTTACGCCTGCTTCTATGCTCGACAGCGACGTTGACGCTTGCCATGTCTCTCAACGCTGCAGCGCATGCGCAGGACACGGATGTGCTCGATGTGGCAGCACCCGTGGCACCGGCCCCTACGCCCGGCGCGCAGGCCTTCGACCCTGACTATTTCATTCAATTCGGCCCGCGCAATGCGCTCGACATGGTCGAACGCATTCCCGGCTTCACCATCAGTGGCGGCAACAATCAGGGCCAGAGGGGCCTCGGCCAAGCGACGCAAAATGTCATCGTCAACGGCGATCGCTTTTCGAGCAAGTCGGAAAGCGTGCGCGACCAGCTACGGCGTATTCCGGCTTCCGACGTGGTTCGGATCGAAATCGTCGATGGCAATGCGACGGGCATTCCCGGCCTTACCGGGCAGGTCGCGAACGTGATCTACACCAATAGCGGCGCGTCCGGGCAGTTCCGCTGGACCACCGGCTTTCGCCCGCACAATACATCAGCGCAATTGTATGGCGGCGAGATATCGCTGACCGGAAGCAGCGGCGCGCTCGACTACACCGTATCGTTGACCAACGACAATGATCGCTTCGGCGCCGACGGGCCGATTATCATCTCGGATGCTACCGGGGACCTGATCGAAAGACAGGACAGCAAGTTTTCCGGCAAATTCGACAATCCGAAACTGGCCACGATCTTCGCCTATGATTTTGGAAGCGGAGTGGTTGCAAACCTCAATCTCAGCTATCGCGAGGATTATTTCAAACGGCGCGAGAGCGAGATCGCAACGCCGGTCAGCGGGCCGATCCGCACACGCGATGCCCGCCGACAGGAAGATGGCCCCGAATATGAAATCGGCGCGGATATCCAGTTTCCCGTCGGCCCGGGCACACTGAAACTCATCGGGCTGGAACGCTATGAACG
>CAMYIQ010000009.1 GCA_947258465.1 uncultured Erythrobacter sp. | reverse complement strand
CCACACAAATCGAGCCCGCAACCCAGACCGACGAAGACGCCTTCCGCGCGGAAGTGCAGCAGTTTCTGGCGGACAATTTTCCCGCCGAACTCAAGGGCCAGTCGAACGCGCTGGCCGGCGTGGACGGCCCCACCAATGAAACGCCGGCGCAGACCAAGTGGCGCGAAGCCGTGGGCGCGCGCGGCTGGGGCACCCCCACCTGGCCGAAGGAATACGGCGGCGGCGGCCTCACCAAGGCGCAGGCCAAGATCATCGACCAGGAATTCGCCAAGGCGGGTGCCTACAACCCGATCGGCGGCATGGGCGTCATGATGTTCGGCCCGACGCTGCTCGAATACGGCAACGAGGCACAGAAGCAGGAGCATATTCCGCCGATCTGCCGCGGCGAAATCCGCTGGTGCCAGGGCTATTCGGAACCCAATGCCGGCTCTGACCTCGCGAACCTCCAGACCTTTGCCGAGGACAAGGGCGACCACTACCTTGTCAACGGCCAGAAGACCTGGACCAGCGGCGGCCAATGGGCCGACAAGTGCTTTGCAATTGTACGAACCGACAAGAGCGACAAGCACAAGGGCATCAGCTTCATGCTGATCGACATGGACACGCCCGGCGTCGAAGTCCGCCCGATCACCATGATCAGCGGGACCAGCCCGTTCTGCGAAACCTTTTTCACCGACGTGAAGGTCCCGAAGGAAAACCTCGTCGGCGAGGAAGGCCAGGGCTGGACCATCGGCAAGCGCCTTCTGCAGCACGAGCGCACCAACATCTCGGGCGGCGGCAGCCTCGCCCGACTCATGGGCCAGAGCCTTGGCGATATCGCCAAGACGTACCAGCCGACGGGCGCCGACGGCGAACTCGCCGATGCGGTGCTGCGCGACAAGATCGCTGATTTCGAAATCCGCTGGAACAGCTTCCTGCTCACCGCGCGCCGCGCGATGGAAGAGAGCAAGGCAGCTGGCGGCGTCTCCGAAATCAGCTCTGTGCTCAAGAAGCTCGGCACCAAGCTGAGCCAGGAACGCAGCGAATTGCTGATCGAAATCCGCGGGTTGCAGGGCCTCGGCTGGGAAGGCGACGGCTTTTCGGACGGCGAGCTCGGGGCCGTGCGCGCGTGGCTCTTCGGAAAGGCCACGACGATCTATGGCGGCTCGACCGAAATCCAGAACAACATCATTGCCAAGCGCGTGCTCGGCATGCTCGACCACCAGTAAGAGAGGGGAGCAAGGACAATGGCCGTTCTCAACGAAGAACAGGAAATGCTGCGCGACATGGCGCGCGATTGGGCCGTCAACGAAAGCCCGGTCACCGAATTCCGCAAGGTCCGCGCCAGCGGCGAGCCCGAAGCCTTCAACCGCGACGCCTATGCGACGATGGCGCAGATGGGCTGGGCCGGGGTCATCATCCCCGAAGAGCATGGCGGGTCGGACTTCGGCTTCCTGTCCGCGGGCCTCGTCGTCGAGGAACTCGGCAAGACGCTCACCGCCAGCCCGCTGGTGATGAACACCGTCGCCGCCTCGGCGATCGTTCTTGGCGGCAGCGACGAGCAGAAGGCCAGGTGGCTGCCCAGGCTGGCGAGCGGCGAGGCCATCGCCACCCTCGCCGTCGACGAAGGGCCGAGCCACGATCCTGCGAAGATCGAGACCAGTGTGTCCGACGGCAAGCTGAGCGGCACCAAGGCCTTCGTCCATGAAGCGCATGGTGCGGACCTGTTCGTCGTCGCGGCGAAGGACGGGCTTTACCTGGTCGAGAAAGGCGACGGCGTCGCGCTCACCACCCGCAAGCTGACCGACCAGCGCAGCCATGCCGACGTCACCTTCGACGGCGCGGCGGCGGAGAAGCTCGCCAATGGCGGCGACAGCCTGCTCGATGACGTGCTCGACCGCGCGCGCGTGCTCACCGCAGCCGAAATGCTCGGCATGGCGCAGCAAGTGTTCGACGACACGCTCGACTATCTGAAGCAGCGCGTGCAGTTCAACCAGGTGCTGGCGAGCTTCCAGGCGCTGCAACACCGCATGGCGGACCTCTTCGCCGATCTCGCCCAGATGCGCAGCGCGGTCGAGGCGGGCCTGCAAGCCGTCGATGCCGGCTTCGGCGTGGCGCGCGCGGCGACCATCGCCAAGACGGAAGCCAACCGCGTTATGCACACCATGGCAAACGAGGGCATCCAGCTGCACGGCGGGATCGGCATGACCGATGAGTACGACGTCGGCTTCTATCTCAAGCGCGCCCGCGTGCTGGAGCAGAGCTTCGGTTCGTCGAGCTGGTTAAAGGACCGATTTTCCAAGCTTTCTGGCTACTAGAAACCTGCATGTAGTGACCTGCATGGCATTTTTGCCACATGCTTGTCGACAATGTGAAATAATCCGTCAATTCATCTACCAAGTCTTGAAATGAAACGCGCTTATCGGCATCGTTTCTAACATCGACTAGTGCCTAGGATGGGGCACATTCTTAGAGGAGAGGCACATGAAAAGATTTCCATCACGCCACCATTGCGCCCTTGGTGCATTGGCAGCGGCACTTGCCTTCACACCGACAGCCGCCTTCGCCCAGGATGTTGGCGAACCCGATGCGGATCTGGTTGAAGGGGCCGATGTCGAAGACCAAAACGTAATCATTGTTACCGCGCAAGGGCGATCGCAGGTCTTGGCGGATGTTCCAGTCGCCGTGTCAGCTGTTTCCGGAGAAACCCTCCAGAATTCGGGCGCCAGCGACATACGTGAGCTGAACCAGGTTGCACCGTCCCTGCTGGTGTCTTCCACCGGCAACGAAGCTAACGGTTCCGCGCGTATTCGCGGTATCGGCACGGTCGGCGACAACCCTGGTCTGGAAAGTTCGGTCGCGGTTTTTGTCGATGGAGTCTATCGCTCTCGTTCGGGAAGCGCCCTGAGTGAGCTCGGCCCTATCGACAGGGTCGAAATCCTTCGCGGTCCCCAAGGTACTCTGGGCGGGCGGAACTCATCGGCAGGCCTGATCAATATCTACACCGCACCGCCCGAGTTCGATTTCAGCGCATACGGGGCCTTCACTTATGGCAACTATGATGCGATCCGCGTCGAAGGTGGCATAAACGCTCCGCTTGGCGACACCGTAGCTGCGCGTGTGGACGGCGTGTATTTTGAGCGCGACGGCTTCTACAACGATATTACCAACGGCGGGACGATCAACAATCGCGATCGTTATCTGGTCCGCGGTCAGCTCCTGTTCGAACCCAATGACGACCTGTCCATTCGCCTTGTCGGGGATTATTCCAAAAAGGACGAAGCGTGCTGTGCCGCGACGTTCGTCCAGCCCGAGTTTGCTCCGCTTGCACGGATCAGCGCTGGATTTGATCCCTTTACGAGGCCATCGGATGGGGCCGCCCTGACGAGTACCGCAAATCCGATCGTTCCCGTGTTGCTTGCGCTTGGGCAGGATCCGCGTGCCCTCACCCAGGATACATTCAACCGCGACCTGTACCCTACGCCGGGCAGAAGCTATGAAGGCGAAACCGAAGACTACGGTATTTCGGCTGAGATCAATTGGGATTTCGGGAACGTCACGTTGACGTCTATCACGGGCTACCGTGAATATGCCAACAGCCAGGGATCTGACACCGATTACACTACTGTCGATATTCTCTACCGCGCTCCGACCGAGAATGCTCTTGCTCGAGACTTTGAAACATTCACTCAGGAACTGCGCCTTACCGGTGAGGCCTTCGATGGCAAACTCGATTGGTTGATCGGCGCGTATTACGCCAATGAAGAACTGCAGGTGCGTGACAATCTGCGGTTCGGCACCCAGTACGGCAATTTCGTAGCGTGCCGCATCGCTATCGCGATCAACCCGGCTTTGGTCAATCCGGGGGCTTCCAATTGCCTGGGTGCCAACGTGGCGGCATTGGACGGTACGCTGACCGGAAGCCCGGCATTCGGCGCTGCAACCCCGGCGATCCTCGCAGGTATCAACAACCTTGCAAGCATCAGCGATTTGGGAACGGTCAGCGAGGTCTACAATCAGACGAGTGAGAACTTCGCGTTCTTCACGCATAATATCTTTGCGATCACGGATACGCTCGATTTGACGCTGGGGCTTCGTTATACAAACGAAACCAAGGACTTCGACGCAACTTTCCGCAACGACAACACGGTTTGTCCGACAAACCGCAATCTGCTCGGAGGCTTTCTGGGTGTTCCGACTTTGGCACCTCTGGCCGGTGGTATCATCAGCCTTTCCTGCCAAGGCAATTCGACATCGGAGCTCGATGGAGTTTCTCTCGAAGACTCGCGCGAAGAAGAGGAGTTTACCGGCACGGCTATCCTGAGCTGGAAGCCAACTCCCGATCTGCTAGTCTACGGTTCGTATTCACGCGGCTACAAGGCGGGCGGTTTCAACCTCGACAGGTCTGCACTGTCAAATCCGCTTGCGTTCGATCCGGCCAATATCTCGGCAGCCGCGCTGCAGTTCGATGAAGAAACAGTCGATGCATATGAGATCGGCCTCAAATACTCGACACGCGAGTTCGGGGTTAGCATTGCAGGCTTCCGGCAAGAGTTCAGTAACTTCCAGTTGAACACGTTCAATGGGGCGTTCTACATTGTGCAGACGGTCAATAGTTGCGATAGCGATCTCGGCGGGGCCGACAGAGACGCAAGCGCGACAACCGGTGCATGCTCTTCCGATGAAGTTGCACCAGGTGTGATCGCTCAAGGTGTCGAGATCGAAACCTATCTACGGCCCGCTCGTGATTTGGATATTACCCTTGGCGTCACCTATTCTGATACGAGCTTTGAAGACAATCTTATCGGGGACGATACCGGGGCACCGCTCGACCCCGCACTACGCTTGCTGCCAGGCGACAACCTGTCGAATGCACCAGAGATCGTGGCAACATCGTCGCTTACGTGGACGCCGCCAATCGGCGACAGTGGGCTCGAAGGCCTGGTCTTCGTGAACGCTCGTATGGCTGGTGATTACAACACCGGCTCCGACCTGCTCTTCGGCAAGGAACAGGACAGCTTCGTCGTAGTGAACGGGCGTGTGGGTCTGACCAATATTGCGGATCGCTTCGCGATCGAGGGATGGGTCAATAATTTGTTTGACGTTGGGTATACGCAGGTGGCCTTCAACACGCCTTTCGTGGCTCCGCAACAAACGTTCTCCGCTTTTCTTGCGGAACCGCGGACTTACGGCATCACCGTGCGCGGCAAGTTTTAAACTTACTCGCTAATTGCAAGAGGGTTCGGCGCTTCGCTGTGTCGAGCCCTCTTTTTCGAACTTTTATTTGCTCACGACTAGGTGGCGTCCGAACAAAAGTTCCGTGTGCTCAATATCGTCGATGATGTGATAGGGAGAGGCCGGCAGCGGTGTTCGCTGCATGAATCCCTCTTCGCTGGGCTACCAGCCGCCGGCCCCACAAACAATCTTGCCTCGTCCTGCCATGCTGCCTTACGCTGCGCTCCAGGCCGCCCAGCAGGGCGACCCCAACCGCCGGAACTCTAACTTAACCGGTGGACCACCCTGATGGGGCAGGTCAGGTGGAAGACTACAACCGAGAGAGACCGCCCTCATCCCTTGGCTACGCGACACCGGCGGCGTTCGCCGCCGAACTAGATAAGCAATGGCCTGCTTCGCCACGCCCTACGGGCTCCGCTGCGCAGCCCATTGCTTCAACCGCGCTCATACGCATCAACGCAGCTCGGCTCTAATCCCGGCTGGGGGGAAGATCAGGGGGTCACGTCACTCATTGGAAGGCGGCTATCGCGACGCAATTCGCTCTGAAAGTCGTGGGACTATTTTGCAGGTCTTCGAGGAACAGACCTGCTAATTTTCGCCCTGCAGTTAGTTCCATTAGGATAACGCTG
>CAMYIQ010000008.1 GCA_947258465.1 uncultured Erythrobacter sp. | reverse complement strand
GTGAGCTGGAAAAAAGAACTCGAAGAACTGCGTGCACGCGAGGCGCTGGCCGAACGAATGGGCGGCGAGGAGAAGGTCGCCCGTCAGCATGCACGCGGCAAAATGGATGCCCGCGCCCGGCTCGCGGCACTGGTCGACGATGGTTCTTTTCGCGAGATCGGCAAGATCGCCGGCAAAGGTTCGTATGACGAGGATGGCAATCTAGAGTCTGTTCTCCCCGCCCCCTTCCTGTTCGGCAAGGCGCTGATCGAAGGGCGCCCGGTGGTGGCTACCGCCGACGATTTCACGATTCGCGGCGGCGCGGCGGATGCCGGGATCAGCCGCAAGATGGTGCAGGCCGAAAAGATGGCGCATGAGCTGAAACTCCCGCTCATCCGCATGATCGACGGCACTGGCGGCGGCGGGTCGGTCAAAACGCTCGAGCAAATCGGCGCGACCTATATTCCCGCCGTACCCGGATGGTCGGACGTGGTGACGAATCTCGACACCGTGCCGGTCGTCGCGCTCGCGCTCGGCCCCACCGCAGGCCTCGGCGCCGCGCGCACGGTAGCCAGCCACTATTCGATCATGGTCAAGGGCCTCAGCCAGATTTTCGCCGCCGGGCCTGCCGTGGTCGATGGGCTGGGCGAAAGCTACAAGGGCTCTACCGACCACCAGCAGGCCAAGGAAGAGCTCGGCGGCAGCGGCATCCACACCCGCAACGGCGTGGTCGACGACGAGGTGACGAGCGAGGCCGAAGCCTTCGCCCGCGCGCGGCATTTCCTCAGTTTCATGCCCGAACATGCCGGCCAGCTTGCCCGCAGGTCGCATTGCACCGATCCGGTTCATCGCCGCGAGGAGGCGCTGCTCAGCCTCGTCCCGCGCGATCCGAAGGCCGTCTATTCGATGCGCCGCTGCCTCGACATGGTCTTCGACCAGGGCACCGTGTTCGAAATCGGTCGCATGTGGGGCCGCGCCTGCATCACCGCGCTCGCGCGGCTCGACGGCTGGCCGGTGGCAGTTCTGGCGAGCGATCCAAGCTATCTCGGCGGATCATGGGATGCCAAATCGAGCGAAAAGGTCGAGCGGTTCGTCAAGCTCGCCGACCAGTTCCGCCTGCCCATCGTCCATCTGGTCGACAATCCCGGCTTCATGATCGGGCGCGAGGCGGAAATGGCGGGGACCATCCGCTATGGCGTGCAGGCGATGAATGCGGTCTACAAGGCCACAGTCCCGCTCGCGAGCATCGTGCTGCGCCGCGCCTATGGCATTGCCGGAAGCGCGATGAGCAATGCCGAAACCTACCAGTATCGCTATTGCTGGCCGAGCGGCGACTGGGGCAGCCTGCCGATCGCGGGCGGGCTGGAAGTGGCCTATAAATCCGACCTCGAAGCCGCCGAAGATCCCGAGGCCGAACTCGCCGCGATCCGCGCACGGCTCGACAAGGTCACTTCGCCATTCCGCAGCGCCGAACGCTTCAATGTCGAGGACATCATCGACCCGCGCGATACGCGCCCGCTGCTATGCGAATTTGCCGGGCTGGCATGGCGGAAGCTCGAAAGCGGATAGGGCGGTTGTGCCGCGTCTGTCCGCGCCCGATGCCACCCTATTCCAGTTCCGGCTCCGGCGGCCCGAACAGCGATCCCCGTTCCGAATAGAGCACGAATAGCAGGCTCATGATCGCGGAAACCAGCAGGGCCAGTGCCAGGGGGCGTGCCGTGCCGTCATAGGCATAGCCCACTGCGGCCCCCAACGTCGCACCGGTGGTCATGCGCAGGAAGCTCTGCGCCGACGACGCCGCTCCCGCGATATGGCGGAAAGGCTGCATGGCGATCGAGCCGAAATTCGCGCCGATGAAGCCGAGCAGGCTCATATTAGCGGCCATCAGCGGCACGAAGGTCCACAGGCTTTCATCGGGCTGGGTCGCGAACCACAATTGCAGACCGGCAACCACGATGAACAGGAACAGCGCCGAATGACTGACCCGGCGCGCGCCGAAACGTTCGACGATACGGCTGTTCGACCAGTTGGCGAGCGCCATGCTGCCCGCACAGAACGCGAAAAGCACCGGGAACATGTCGCCCGCGCCGAAGGCTTCGCCGATGAGCTGTTGCGATGAATTGATGAAGCCGAACAATCCGCCGAAGACCAGCGCGCTCGCCAGCGTATAGCCGATGGTCGACCGCAGAGTGACAGCGCGGCGCATGTTCCGGGCGATGACCGAAATGTCGATCGCCTGACGATCGTCGTCATGCAGCGTCTCGGGCAGACGCAGATAGACCCAGCCCGTCATGGCGGTACCCAAAAGTGCCATGGCCACGAAGATCCAGCGCCAGTCGCCAAGCAGCAGCAGCACGCCCTGCCCGATGCTCGGCGCCACTGCCGGGACAAGCAGGAAGATCACGAAAATGAGGCTCATCATCCGCGCCATTTTGTCGCCGCCCACCCGGTCGCGGATGATCGCGGGCGGCAAGGCGATGATGCCCGCCGCGAAGAAGCCCTGCAGCGCCCGGAGGACGATCAACTGCGTAAAGCTCGTGGTCGCGGCACAGGCCAGCGACAGCACGATGTAAGCGCCAAGCGCCGCAAACAGCACGGGCCGCCTGCCGAACCGGTCCGCGAAGGAGCCGGGGATCAGCGTCCCGAAACCGGCCGCCAGCAGGTAGACACCCACGACGAATTGCCGGTCGTTACCCTGCGCCCCGAGGCTTCCCGCTAGTTCGTCGAGAGCCGGCAGGATCGCGTCGATACCAAAGGCGTTGCATGCCATCAGCAGCGCCATCATCCAGATCAGCTCACGCTCGCCGATATGCGGGCGGCGTGCCCGGTCGGATGGCGGGTTTTCACCGCTGGCAAACTGATCGTTTCGCATTTGCACAAAATGGCACGTGACGGACAAGGTTCCGCTTTGCAACCCGTGCGTCTATCTTGCAGATGCAATGAGTGATGCGAAAGACACGGATGACGCGGATGAAGCCGATGGTCTTCGCAAGATCATCCATGTCGACATGGATGCCTTCTTCGCCAGCGTCGAACAGCGCGACAACCCCGAACTGCACGGCAAGCCCGTGGCAGTCGGCGGATCGAGTGGCCGCGGCGTGGTGGCCGCAGCAAGTTATGAAGCGCGCAAGTTCGGCGTGCGCAGCGCCATGCCATCGGTCACTGCTAAGCGACTGTGCCCCGACCTGATCTTCTGCAAGAGCCGCTTCGACGTCTATCGCGAAGTCTCGCAGCAAATCCGCGCAATCTTCCGTCACCATACCGATCTCGTCGAACCGCTGAGCCTCGATGAAGCCTATCTCGATGTGACCGAGGACAAGCTCGGCATCGGCAGCGCGACACGAATCGCCGAGCTGATCCGTCAGGAAATCCGCGCGAAGACCCGCCTGACCGCGAGCGCAGGGGTCAGCTACAACAAGTTCCTCGCCAAGATCGCCAGCGACCAGAACAAGCCGGATGGGCTATGCGTCATTCGCCCCGGCGATGGGGCCAAGTTCGTGTCCGACCTGCCTATCCGCCGCTTCCACGGCGTCGGCCCGAAAGGCGCGGAGAAGATGGCCCGGCTCGGGATCGAGACCGGCGGCGATCTGGCGGCCAGGGATATCGAATGGCTGCGCGCGCATTTCGGCAGCTTCGCCGACTATCTCTACCGCGCCGCCCGGGGAATCGACCTGAGACCCGTGCGCTCGAGCCGCATCCGCAAATCGGTCGGCGGAGAGCGGACCTTCAGCCGCGATTTGTCATCCGGCAGCGAATTGCGCGAGACGATGGAAGACATCATCGACATAGTCTGGGGCTATATCGAACGCGCCGAAGCGACGGGCCGGACAGTCACGCTGAAGATGAAATATACCGATTTCCAGATTTTCAGCCGGGCGAAGACGGTAGATCGCCCGATCGCATCCAAAGAGGAATTCGCAGCCATCGGCCGCGCGCTGCTCGAGGAAGTGCTGCCCTTGCCGATGCCGATCCGGTTGATGGGGCTGACATTATCCAAGCTCGAGCGGGAAGGCGGGGAGGAGCCGAAGCGTCCAGATACCCAGCTTTCGCTCCTATGATATCGCGAAGAACCAGCGTCTCCGGTGACGATGCCGAAGCCCGGTCGGAGGCCCGGAGAGGCGCTCTAGCTCCTTCGGGCCTGCCATAGTTTCAGCCGCGCCTTTGTCCGGGGGCTCAGCGGTTCGGGAAGCGAATGCGTGGGAAAGAAACGCGCCTCGATCACTTCGCGGCCGTCGGGCCGGGGCATGGCATCGACCACTCCGTCGAAAAGATAGGCCGTGTGCGGCGCGCCTGAGAGCTCCTCTTCGATCACGCCGATCAGCGTCATGCTCACGATGGCGCAGCCGGTCTCCTCGCGCATTTCGCGGTACGCGGCTTGTTCGCTCGTCTCGTTCCGCCTGATCCCGCCGCCGGGGAAATACCATCCGTTCGGACCGTAACTGTGCCGCACCAGCAGTATCTGACCGTCGAGGTCGCGGCCAACGATGCTCACACCCTGTCCGGTTCTGCCGGTGATCCGGCGCCAGCGATGACGCAACCGATGACCGAATCTGAGCGCCAGCTTGTGCAGTGGCCGTGGGATCAGGTGAAGCATGTTACCGGTTGTCTAGCCGCAGCCAGCAACCGCGCAACCGGGAGATCGCTTTTTCCCGCAACTGCCTGATCGAACACCGCCCGCTTTGCATCGCCGCGAATCACGAACGCGATCCCGTCGCTCTCGAGCAGCGCCGGGATCGTCAGGCTGATCCGGTCGAAGGGCGCCTCCGGCGGCAGCGGTTCGGGCGTGAGACGCACGACCTTGTTCGGTTCATCGATGCGGGGATCGGTGTTGGGAAAGAGCGATGCAATGTGCCCGTCGGCCCCCATTCCCAGCCAGACGAGCGCGAAATGCGGTACCGATTGCGTTTCGGCCAGCGTCATCACTTCGGCGCCGGCCGGCTCGAACATGTCCCGCAGCTTGCCCGTGTTGGAGGCCACGTGATCTTCGGGCACCAGACGGTCATCACCGGGCCAGACGACAAGCCTAGTCCAGTCGAGATCGTGCTCCAGCAGGGCTTCCATGATCGGGAAAGGGGTGGAGCCGCCCGGCACCGCAATCGGAACCAACCCGTCGCCGGCGTCGAGCGCCCGGCCCAGTTGCACTGCCAGCCAGTCCGCAATCGCGCTGTCGCTGGATCTCTCGACGATGGTGACGTGTTCCATATCCGCCTGATACACCAAGGCCGCCCATCCCCAAGGGGAAAGGCGGCCCCGATGCGCATTCGCACGGCGGTGGGTTTATTTGCTGGTCTGGTTGAGGAACCAGATGCGTTCCTCGCACTGGTCGATCCAGTCGTCGACGACACCGCTGGTGGCGTTGTCGCCAACCTCTTCGGCAGCGTCCTTCACCTCGCCCAGCCGCTGATGCAGCTTCTTGTTGTCGTCGCGCAGTTCGACGACCATCGCATCGGCCGTGAGGGTAACGTCGTCCTGATCCTCGATCCGCGTCTGTTTCTGGACGCTCCCGATCGAAGTCAGGGTGAATTCGTCATTTTTGCGGACGCGTTCCCCGAGATCGTCGACCATCCCGATCAGTTGGGCGGCCTGCTCGTCGAACAGCACGTGGAGATCGCGAAACCGCGGCCCCGCAACGTGCCAGTGAAAGTTTTTCGTCTTGAAATAGAGCGCCACCGTATCCGCCAAGGCGCCATTGAGCGCGCTCACCAGACCGGCTTTCGAATTGTCACCAACTTCGGCCATGATATTACCCCTTTCCGTTATTTGGTTACTCAACACACTAACGGAGATCGCGGCGTAAGGTTTCACGGGTAT
>CAMYIQ010000007.1 GCA_947258465.1 uncultured Erythrobacter sp. | reverse complement strand
GCCTGGTATCCTCGCTCTGCCGCCGCAGCGCAGGTGCTTCCCAGCATGCTGTAGTAAAACCGATTGATGGCTGCCGGACCCTGTCCCTCGCGCCCGATGACCACGATCGCTATCGTGCCCGTTTCACCGCGCCGCAGGCCCGCAGCGCGCATATTGACGTGATAGCCCAGTTCCTCCGCCGCCAGTTCGACCCGGCGGCGAGTTGCCGGGGTGATGGTTTCCGAACCGGCCAGCGCGCGACTGACGGTCGACTGGCTCACCCCAGCGCGTTCGGCCACGTCGATCGAAGTGACCCGCCGCGGCTTCTGCTTGGTGCTGCTAGACATGCTGCGAAGGGTCCCCCTTTTCGACCGCCCTAACGCAGGCTCTGCGCGAAAGCGATAGCCAAGCAGGACGCGGGGGCGATCCGCTCGGCGATGGAACCCAACCCAGCAAACTAGGTTGCGCCCTGCAACTGAGGCTGGTGCTTTCGTTCTGACTGAGCTAGGTTCCGGGAACTTGGGAGAGACAGATGACAAACACGGCGACCGATTTCGATGTTATGATCGTGGGTGCGGGAATTTCCGGCATCGGCATGGCAGCGCATATGAAGGAAAAGGCGCCGGGCCATGATTTCGTCATCGTCGAACGCCGCGAGAACCTGGGCGGCACCTGGGACCTGTTCCGCTATCCCGGCATCCGTTCGGATAGCGACATGCACACGCTGGGCTTCGATTTCGAACCGTGGAAACACGAGAAGTCGATTGCCGATGGGCCTGCCATTCTGGAATATTTGGATCGTATCGTCGATGAACGCGACATCCGCAAGCATATGCGGTTCGGGCACAAAGTGCTCGCCGCCGACTGGCGCGAAAGCGATGGGCGCTGGCACGTAACGCTCGAGACCGGCGAGGGTGAGAAGAAACACCTTACCGCCAACTGGCTCTATCTCGGGTCGGGCTATTACGACTATGACGAACCCTACGATCCGGGCTTCGATTTCGGCGAATTCGACGGCCGGGTCGTCCATCCGCAGTTCTGGCCCGAGGACCTCGATTACACCGGCAAGAATGTCGTCGTGATCGGATCGGGTGCCACTGCGGTGACGATCGTTCCCTCGATGAGCGACAAGGCCGCCAAGGTGACCATGTTGCAGCGCACGCCGACCTGGATGTTCAGCCGTCCGGCGAAGGATGCGCTCGCCAATTTCCTGCGCAAGATCCTGCCCGAGAAACTCGCCTACCGGATCACGCGGTGGAAGAATATCACCTTGCAGGATTTCGGCTTCAAACGCGCGCGGACCCAGCCCGAGAAAATGGCTGCGACCCTTCACAAACGTATTCGCAAATCGATGGGCGAAGATTACGATCTCGCGCCGTTCACCCCGCCCTACAATCCCTGGGACCAGCGCCTGTGTCTGGTCCCCGACGACGATCTTTTCACCGCGCTCAAGAGCGGCAAGGCCGATATAGTCACCGGCCATATCAAAGCCTTCGAAAAAGGCGGTGTGCGGCTGACCGACGATCGCTTCCTGCCCGCAGATATCGTCGTTACGGCCACCGGCCTCAAACTCGCGGTGGCGGGCAAGATCAAGCTCTCGCGCGACGGGCAGGAAGTCGATCTCGCCCAGCACTATTACTACAAGGGCTGCATGTTCTCGAACCTGCCGAATCTGGCGGTTGTGTTCGGTTATCTGAATGCCAGTTGGACGCTGCGCGCGGATATCAACTCCGATTACATTTGCCGGCTGCTCAACGAAAGCCGCGCGAAGGGCGTCGATGTGGTCGAGCCGGTTCTGACACCCGAGGCGGAAGCGCGGATCGAGGAAGACGACATTTTCGATTTCTCTTCGGGCTATATCCAGCGCGCCAAATCGATCATGCCGAAAAACGCCGTCGCCTACCCCTGGCGGCTGAATCAGGAATATGTGGTCGATCGCAAGCGCATGAAGGAAGAGCCGGTCGATGACGGCCTGCTGGAATTCCGCCGTCACGGCGCCAATGCGCGTGGGGCCGACCGCCAATTGGAAGCAGCAGAGTAGCATTCGTGCGGCGAGCACGTTAGGCGTGCCAACCATGAACGAACGCATCTATACTGCGGGTCTGGTCGTGATCGGCGACGAGATCCTTTCGGGGCGCACGCACGACAAGAACATCGCCCAGGTCGCCAGTTGGCTACAGGTTCAGGGCATTCGCCTGTCGGAAGTGCGCGTGGTGCCCGATGTGATGGATCGCATCGTCGAAGCGGTGAATGCCCTGCGCGAGGGGTATGACTACCTCTTCACCACCGGCGGTATCGGCCCCACCCATGACGACATAACCGTCGATGCGGTGGCAGAGGCGATTGGCGTTCCGGTAGTCATTCATCCCGAGGCGAAGGCCATGCTCGAACGATATTATGCGAGCATCGGGAAGGAACTTACCGAGGCCCGGCTGCGCATGGCGCGCGTACCCGAAGGCGCCGAACTGATCCCCAACCGGATGTCGGGCGCACCGGGGATCAAGCTCGGCAATCTGCACTTGATGGCCGGGGTGCCGCATATCACCGCCGGCATGCTCGATGCGCTGACCGGTACGCTCGAAGGCGGCGCTCCGCTGCTGTCCGAAACGGTCGGGTGCTGGACGCCCGAAAGCGAGGTCGCCGACATTCTGCGCCAGGTCGAACAGGCCCATCCGGAGTGTCAGATCGGCAGCTATCCCTTCTTTCGCGAAGGCCGGGTGGGCGCCAATTTCGTCGTCCGTTCGACACGGCAGGGGGAGCTCGAGAGCTGCGTCGACAGCCTGTGCGACGGGCTCGCGACCGCGGGCTTCGACTTCACTCCCGGCGGCATCTGACGACCCGTCATCGTCATCATGCCGTTAACCCTCGCATGATAGGGTCTGCGCGATGACCGGGGTCTATATCACGATCGACACGGAATATTGGGCGGGGCTTGCCGTGCGCCTCGGCGCGCATGCGCGCGACGAGGTGTTCGACCGCTCGATCGCCTGCCGCACGCCGACCGGCGATGTCGGGATCGGGTACCAGATGGACGTGATGGACAACCACGGGATCAAGGGCGTGTTTTTCGTCGATCCCATGCCCGCGCTGCTATGGGGCACCGGGGCGATCGCGGCTGTCGTCGAACCGATCCTGGAACGGGGGCACGAGGTGCAATTGCACCTGCACCCGGAATGGCTGGAACTGGCGGGCGATGCCAACCCGCTTGCCGGACGCACGGGCCGCAACATGCACGATTGCACCGAGCCCGCGCAGGTCGAGTTGCGCGGGCGGGCGCGCGACGAACTGGTGCGAGCCGGGGCT
>CAMYIQ010000006.1 GCA_947258465.1 uncultured Erythrobacter sp. | reverse complement strand
CGAGCAGGTCGCCGAGGCGCTCGCGGCGCGCGACCGGCAGGCGCTCGGCCTCAATGCCCCGCCCCACGGGCTCTATTTCGTCCGCGCGGTCTATCCCGAAGACACTTGACGTAACGTCGCTCTAGCCAAGCGTGCGGGAGAGGCGTAGCGATGCTCCGTAAACCGGATTCGAATAGGGAGAATGGACATGCCGACTACCGGAAAGCAGCTTTTTACCACTCTTGAAAGCAACGGTACGCTGACGGTCGAGATCGCCAACAGCGAATTTCCCGACCCCACGGGCAATCAGGTACTGGTCAAGATGGAAGCGGCACCGATCAATCCGTCGGACCTTGCGATCCTGACCGGCGCGGCCGATTTCGAGAATGCCGAGTATTCGCCCGGCAAGGTCGTCGCCAAGATGCCCGAACCGTTCAATAGCGGCCAGAAGGCGCGCCACGGCCAGCGTCTGCCTGCAGGCAATGAAGGCGCCGGCACCGTCGTCGCCACGGGCGATAGCGATATGGCCAAGGCGCTGATGGGCCAGCGCGTCGCCTGCGTGCCGGGCAGCGCCTATGCCGAATACGCCATTGCCGATGCCGCCATGTGTCTGCCGCTGGGCGATCACAGCGCCGAGGCCGGTGCATCGAGCTTCGTCAATCCGATGACCGCGCTGGGTTTCGCCGAAAATGCGAAGATGGATGGCCAGAAGGCGATCCTGCACACGGTCGGCGCATCGAACCTTGGCCAGATGCTGGTCAGGATCTGCCAGGAAGACGGGCTCGAGCTGGTCAACATCGTGCGCAAGCAGGAGCATGTCGACCTGCTGGAAGGGCTTGGCGCAAAGCATGTGGTCAATTCCTCGGACGAGAACTTCTTCGCCAATCTCAAGGCGACCATCGACGAGACCGATGCCTTTTACGGCTTCGATCCGATCGGCGGCGGGCAGATGGTCGATACCTGCTTCAAGGCGATGGAACAGGTCGCGGTTTCGAAGATGACCGAATATTCGCGCTACGGTTCGAACCAGGCGAAGCGCATGTTTATCTATGGCCGCCTCGACTTCTCGCCGACCACGCTGACGCCTTCCTACGGCTTCGGCTGGACGCTGTCGGGCTGGTTGCTGACCCCGTTCCTGCAACAGGCGGGCATGGACACGGTGATGCGGATGCGCAAGCGCGTGCTCGACAACCTCACCACCACCTTTGCCAGCAGCTACAAGACCAAGGTCGATCTGGAAGGCATGCTGACCAGGGATGCGATTCTCGACTATCGCCAGATGAAGACCGGCGAGAAATATCTGGTCGTGCCGAACGCATAAATCCTCGGGCCCCAGCGAAGGCTGGGGCCTCCCTCGGCTTGGCGCTTCCTTGAGCGAGGTCCCAGCCTTCGCTAGGACACAGATGCGCTAGCGTCCGTCGAACTCACACTGGATGGCGGCAGGATCGCTTGTCCCGCTCGCCAGCAGCACTTGCAGCAGGATGCGCGCCTTTTGCGGGTTGAGCGCGCGCGCGGCGATGAAACCGCTTGCCGTATCCTCCGGCTCGCGGTCTACAAGGCCCTCGTCGGCGCGGCTTGCACGAACCACGGGGATGCCGCGACGGGCGAACTTGACCAGCGCCTGCCGGGCACTCTCGGGCATATTGCCCTCGCCCACGCCGGCGACCACCACGCCGCGCGTATCGTCGCCGACCTGTCGCCTCACGCTGGCGCCACCCAGCCCCGCATGGGCGAAGACGACAACCACTTCGGGCAGTGTCGGGGGCCAGGCGAAAGCGGCCTCGGTCCCGCTGCGCCAGGGCGCGCCGAACCATTCGAGCGAGGCGGGCGTGACAAGCCCGACCGATTCGCGCGGAAAGCCGCGAAACGCCTCGGTCCCGCGCGTGCGCACTTTGCGCACGTCGCGCGCGGCGAACACGCGGTCGCCCATCACCACCAGCACCCCGCGCCCGGCTGCTTCCGGATCGCTTGCCACGCGCACGGCATTGGCGAAGTTCCTCAGCCCGTCGTAGCCGACCGCATCGGCCGGCCGCATCGCGCCGACCACCACCACCGGCTTGGTCGCGGGGAGCGTCAGGTCGAGCAGGAAAGCGGTTTCCTCCAGCGTGTCGGTGCCATGGGTGACGATAATGCCCTGGCAATCCCCGTCCGCCAGCGCGGCCAGCGCGGCGACATGCAGCGAAAGCCAGGTGTCCGGCCCGATATCCGCCGAATCGATATTGGCGATCTGCGTGCCCGAAAGTTCGGCCTCGAGCCCCAGCCCGCCAACGCGCTCGAGATAATCCTCGATCCCGATTTCACCCGCGCGATAATCATGCGCAATGGCGGACCCGGCGATCCCGGCGATCGTGCCGCCGGTGGCGAGGACGGTGAGCTTGGTGGTCATGGCTCAGCGGCCTAGCGCCGCCAATGCAAACTCGGCAATTGATTTTGAAGAATTGGACGCTATGTGCAGCACACCGCCGACATGGCGGTTCCCGTGGTTGGGGCGATTAGCTCAGTTGGTAGAGCATCTCGTTTACACCGAGAGGGTCGGCAGTTCGAGCCTGTCATCGCCCACCAGTTTTCGGAACTCGATCATGTCCGGGGGACATGATCGGCCGAAAACTCCCGAGCACATGCGAAGGGCCGCTAGACCGTCTGCGGGAAGGACGTGCGGGAGGGGGTATCCGCCAGACCTACGACATCGCAATCATCGGGTGCGGCCCGGCCGGGCTTGCGGCGGCATTGCTGCTGTACACCGAAGGCCATACGGTCACGCTTTTCGAGCGCTTCGATGCACCCAAGCCGCTCGGCTCGGGTCTTATGCTGCAACCTTCCGGAATGGCGGTGCTGCATGCGATGGGTCTTGCCCATAAAACGGCGTCTCGGGGCGCGCGGATCGATGCCCTGTTCGGCAAGCAGGAACAGAGCCGTACCGCGCTCGATGCGCCCTATGCCAAGCTGGGCAGAGGCGAAGCTTTCGGCATCGGCATCCACCGCGCGAGCCTGTTCGGCGTGCTCTACGAGCAGGTGCAGGCGGCGGGTATTGCGATCCGCACTGGGCACGAGGTGCGCGATACAAGGCCTGAGGGAGCCTCGCGCGTGCTCGTCTTCGCGGATGGCAGCCAGTCGGACCGCTTCGACTTGGTGGTCGATGCCAGCGGGTGGGCCTCGCGCATCGAATTCGGCGAGAGCCACGGCTTGCTGCCTTTCGGCGCGCTGTGGGCGACCATCCCGGTCGAACCGGGCGATCCTCATGAGAAGAACCTGCTCGAACAACGCTATCGCCGCGCCTCGCAAATGGCTGGCGTGCTGCCCATCGGATCGCGCGGAGACGGGCTGCCGCAGGAGGTGGCCTTTTTCTGGTCATTGAGGCGCGAGGATCATGCGCGCTGGTACGATACACCCATAGACCGCTGGAAGGCTCAGGTCCTCGATCTCTGGCCCGAGATCGATTTCCTGCTCGACCGAATCGCTTCGCACGACGACCTGACCTTCGCGCGCTATGCCCATCGTAGCGCCCACCGCCCCTACCGCGAACGGCTGGTGCGGATCGGCGATGCCTGGCACTCGGCCAGCCCGCAGCTAGGTCAGGGCGCCAACATGGCGCTGCTCGATGCCTGGGGCCTTGCTGCGGGCCTGCGCGAAGGGCGTTGTTTGCGCGAGGGGCTGCGCCTGTCGGCAAGCTGGCGGCGCGACCATGTCGACCTCTACCAGGCGGTGACCTATGCCTTCACCCCGCTGTTCCAGTCGGACGAGGCACTGTGGCCCTGGCTGCGCGACCGCATCGTCGCACCGCTCTCCCGCTTCGGCCCCGTCGCTCGTTTGCAGGCGCAGCTCATGAGCGGATTGTTCGGCTTCCCGCTCCCGATGCTCGGCCTCGAGTTGCCGAATTATTCGGCGATAGCCGCGTCGATGGCCGCGCGCGCTTCCTCGGACGACCAATCATAGTCACCCTGCACGCGCCAGATTTCCCGGCCCGCCGAATCGTAAAGCACCGTGGTCGGCATCATTCCGCCGCCAATGGCGAAGCCGAGCTCGTTCTGCGGGTCCATCCACGGTTCGAGCATGGCATAACCGGCCTTCGCGAAGAACGGTTCGACCTTGTCTGCCCCTTGCATGTCCTGGCTCACCGTCAAGACCCGCAGCCGCCCTTCATATTCGCTTGCCAGCTCGTCGAGCAACGGCATTTCCTTGACGCAAGGCGCGCACCAGGTGGCCCAGAGATTCACCAGTACCGGCATGCCCTGCAACGCGCCGAGATTGAGCATGCGCCCTTGCGGATCGGCGACATTGGCCGCAGGCATCAGCGTGCCCGCCTCGCTGGCGTCGATCCGGCCGGTTGGCGCGGGTGAAGCGCTGCTTTCTTGCGCCTGTTCGGGCATGTCCCTATCGCAAGCGGCGACAGCAAAACCGAGGACAATTGCAAGCGTGAACGACAAGCGGGACACGACGGGCTCCAATTCGATGTGGGGCGGCAGGTTCGCCGAGGGGCCTAGCGCGATCATGCGCGAAATCAACGCCTCGATCCCCTTCGACAAGGCGCTCTGGCGCGAGGATCTAGCGGGCAGCCGCGCGCATGTCGCCATGCTGGCCAAACAGGGCATCGTGAGCGAAGCCGATGCCCGGGCGATCGACGAGGGCCTGCAGCAAATCGCCGCCGAATATGAACGCGACGGGGTACCCGAGGACTGGGACCTGGAAGACATCCACATGTCCGTGGAAGCGCGGTTGACCGAAATCGTCGGACCGGTCGCCGGGCGCCTTCACACTGCGCGCAGCCGCAACGACCAAGTGGCAACCGATTTCCGCATGTGGACGCGCAGCGCCATGCAACGCGCCGTGGCCGGGATCGACGCCGTGCTTGGCGCGCTGGTCGCCCGGGCGGAGGAACATGCCGACAGCATCATGCCCGGCTTCACGCATTTGCAGACCGCCCAGCCGGTCACGCTGGGCCATCACCTGCTCGCCTATTTCGAGATGCTGATGCGCGACCGTTCACGCTTTGCCGATGCGCTGGCACGGATGGACGAATGTCCGCTCGGCTCGGCGGCGCTGGCCGGGACCGGCTTCGATCTCGACCGCGAGATGACTGCCGAAGCGCTGGGTTTTGCGCGGCCTACGCGCAACAGCCTCGACGCCGTATCCGACCGCGATTTCGCGCTCGATTACCTGATGGCGGCGAGCCAGTGTTCGCTCCACCTTAGCCGGCTGGCGGAAGAATTCATCATCTGGGCGAGCCAGCCCTTCGGTTTCGTCGAGCTGCCCGATACGCTCTCGACCGGCAGTTCGATCATGCCGCAGAAACGCAATCCCGACGCCGCCGAGCTGGTGCGCGGCCATGCCGGGCGCGTGATCGGCTGCGCGACATCGCTGATGGTGACGATGAAGGGTCTGCCGCTCGCCTATTCGAAGGACATGCAGGACGACAAGCCGCCGGTGTTCGAAGCCGCGGGCCTGCTCGACCTGAGCCTGGCCGCCATGGCGGGCATGGTGGCCGATAGCGGGTTCGATACCGCCCGCATGCGCAAGGCCGCCGAGGCGGGGCACGCGACCGCGACCGACCTCGCCGACTGGCTGGTTCGTCAGGCCGATATCCCATTCCGCGAAGCGCATCACATTACCGGCGCGGCGGTCAAGCTGGCGGACGAGAAGGGGGTCGCACTCGACGGACTGACGATCAATGACCTCAAGGGAATCGACAAGCGCATCGACGAGCGTGTGTTCGACGCGCTTTCGGTCGATGCCTCGGTCGCCGCGCGCGCATCCTATGGCGGCACCGCGCCGGTTCGCGTAAGGCAGCAAGTTGCCGCGGCGAAGCAGCGCCTCGGGATGGAGGATTGATGCGTTACCGGGTCACACTTGTCGCTGCCCTGATGCTGGGCGCTTGCGGGCAAAAAGCCCCGCTGAAACCCGTCGAAGGCGCCTCCCTGCCCCCGGCTCCCTATGGCGCGGAGGTGCAGCCCGATGCCGATGAGCTCCTCGTGCTCGATCCCGAGGCAGCGCCCGCCCGCAATGTCGAATTGCGCACCCGATCGGAAGAACGCGAAGACGATCCCTTCGACCTCCCGCCCGAGTGATTTCAACATAACAAGCAAGCCTTGCTCGACATAGGCGCGGCCTTTGGGCACAGGCGCGCGCATGGATCATTTCCAGCCTCGAGACGGCGTGCTGTACGCCGAAGACGTTCCCCTGCCGCGCATTGCCGAGGAAGTGGGGACCCCCGTCTATGTCTATTCGCGCGCCACGCTGGAACGGCACGCACGCGTGTTCCGCGAAGCGCTTTCCAGCCTCGACAATCCGCATATCGCCTTTGCGGTGAAGGCCAATCCGAACCTCGCCGTACTCAAGATCCTCGCCAACGAGGGTTACGGCGCGGATGTGGTTTCGGGCGGGGAACTGACCCGTGCGCTCAAGGCCGGAATGAAGCCGGAAGACATCGTGTTTTCGGGCGTCGGCAAGACCCATGCCGAATTGCAGCAAGGTCTCGATGAAGGGATCGGCCAGTTCAATATCGAGAGCGAGGAAGAAGGGTACGAACTTTCCGCCATCGCTGCACGGCAGGGCAAGCGCGCGGCCTGTGCGCTGCGGGTCAATCCCGATGTCGATGCGCGCACCCACGAAAAGATTTCGACCGGCAAGCGCGAGAACAAGTTTGGCGTTCCGCTCGACCGCGCGGCGGAAATCTACGCGCGGCTGGCGGGCGAAGACGGCCTCGATATGCGCGGTATTGCGGTGCATATCGGCAGTCAGCTTTCCTCGCTGGAGCCGCTGGAGACCGCTTTCGTCAAGGTCGGCACGCTGATTGCCGAACTGCGCGAAAAGGGTTGCACGGTGACCCACGCCGATCTCGGCGGCGGGCTTGGCGTACCCTACAAGGCGGGCGAGACACTGCCCGCTCCGGCCGATTACGGGGCGATGGTGGCGCGCGTCACCAAGGGCTGGAATGTCCGCCTGATGTTCGAACCCGGCCGCGTGATCGCCGGCAATGCGGGCATATTGCTAACCCGCGTGATCCGCTCGAAACGCAGTGGAAACGGGCCTCCTTTCGTTGTCGTCGATGCGGCCATGAACGACCTTGCGCGCCCCGCCATGTACGGCGCCTGGCACGATTTCGAAGCGGTGGAGCCCACAGGCGAGAAAATGACCGCGCATATCGTCGGCCCGATCTGCGAAACGGGCGATACCTTTGCCATGGACCGCGAATGCGATTCCCTGGTAGCTGGAGACCTGGCGGTGTTTCGCACTGCAGGAGCTTATGGCGCGACCATGGCCTCGTCTTACAATTCGCGCGGTTTCGTGGCGGAAGCGCTGGTTGACGGCGATCGCTACGCCGTGGTCGCCGACCGGATCGCGGCCGGTGCGATCATGGACGCAGAGCGCGTTCCGGAATGGCTCGGCTGATGCGCGGGCGTCATGCATAGCCTTCCCCTCTTCCACCGCATCCGCGGAAAACGCGTGGTGGTCGTGGGGACGGGCGACATGGCCGCGGCGAAGGCCCGGCTGGTGGAGCGGTCCGGGGGCCTGCCCTGCCCCGAAACCGAAGCCCATCATGCCATGATCGCTTTCGTTGCGCTGGAGGACAGCCGGGCCGCAGAGGCCGCCGCTTTGCGGCTCAAGCGCGCGGGGCTGCTGGTAAACGTCGCCGACCGGCCCGATTTGTGCGATTTCACACTGCCGAGCGTGCTCGACCGCGATCCGGTGCTGGTGGCGGTAAGCACGGGCGGTGCCTCGGCCGGGCTGGCCAAGCATCTGCGCCTGCGGCTGGAGGCGATCCTGCCGCAATCGCTGGGAATGCTGGCGACGGCATTGGCAGCAGCGCGCGATGCCATCCGTGCCCGCTTCCCCGATGGCAATGCGCGGCGACGGGCGATCGACACCGCTTTGCAGGAAGGGGGCGCGCTCGATCCATTCGCGAACCCCGAAGCCGGGACGGTGCAGCAATGGCTGGCCGGGAGAAACGCGACCAAACAGAGCGAAGTCCTGGATTTCACACTGACCAGCGACGATCCCGAGGAGCTGACATTGCGTCAGGCCCGCGCGCTGGGCATGGCCGATACCGTACTGCACGATCCGCAAATATCCGAGGAAGTGCTGATCCGGGCGCGCGCCGATGCGGTGCGCAAGGCGCTTCCCGCCACGCCGCCGGAAGCCGGCCTGACCGTCATCCTGAGACTGGATCAGATCACCGCCAGTTCCCCGGCACGCACTTCGGCGAAATAGCGGGCCATCGCATCGGCGGTGTTGTCGGCCAGAGCGATATAGGCGCGGCGCCGGTCGTGCGGATCGGAGACCCGCACCAGAAGATCGGCATCGACCATCTGGCCGATCCAGCGCAGTGCAGTCGTCGCCGGGACGCCGGCCGCGATACATAGCGAGGTGACGCTGACCTGTTGCCGCTCGGCCCGCGCCGCCGCCAGATCGAGCAAAATGTCCCAGGCCGGATCGGCAAACTGGTCGGCATCGAAATAGCGCGCGCGCAACTGGCGGGCTTTGATCAACCGCCGGATAACGGCAGCATCGGGAAGACGGGGACGGTCATCGTCCCGATGCTCCGGCGTATAGTCTTGCCCCTCGCCATGCCACGCGGTGGCCGGAGCTTCGAAGCGGAACGCCCCGCCCCCTTCGCGCTGGCCGGGTGAGAGCATTTCGAGCCGTTCCGCAATTCGACCGACCTGTTCGGTCAGGCGCAAAAGCATGAGCCGGTCCTCCTCGCTCATTTCGCGCAATCGCAGATTGGAAATGCGCGCCAGCACCCGGCCAATGGCGATCACCCGTTCGGCCCTCGCGGGATCGACGAGGATCTGCGGAGACGACATGGAAAAGCAGGCGAACACGCTGTCGAGCGCGGCCATTGTTGTCGAAACCACCATTTGTGCGCCCGCCTTGCCGCCGCGCATGTCGAGCCGGGAAAGCAACGCCAGCGCATCGGCACTGGCCTGCCCGCAATCGATCAGCACCAGATCGCCCAGCGCGGCGAGCGATCCCTGCGCATACTCTTCCAGACTACAGCATTCGAGGAGGCGGAATCCGGCCGCCAGTGCATCTTCACGCATTTCGGCGCGAACATGATCACGATCCGCCAGTACGGTCACCGAAAGCCGGTTGCCGGAAGAATCGCTGACCGGCTCGTAGCTGAAATTGGCCTGCATCGAGTCGCACTCCTTATCCGAAAGAGAAACATAGTGAGAACAAATACGGATCACGTCAAGAAACGAGGAAAAATCACCCGCCCGATTGAACCATTAGCCCTCTTGGTGCGACTATCGGATCATGAAGGGCCGGAACGCCAAAGCGCCGTCGGCGGAACGGCTCTACGACGAATTGCTCGTCACGCTGTTGCAATCGGGTGACCGGCGCGCCGGGGAGAGGCTGGCCATACGCTGGCAACCACGATTGGCGCGCACCGCTCGTCGGCTTCTTGCCGATGACGAGGCGGCGCTGGGGGTGGTGCAGGAGACGTGGCTGTCGATCCTGCGCGGGGTGGAGGGCTTGCGCGATCCGACTCGCTTTGCACCCTGGGCCTTCGGCATCCTGCGTCGGCGATGCACGGATCATATCCGGAAGGCGCAGTCGAGCAAATTGCACAGGGCCGAAAGCGGGGAAGAACCCAATCTGCCCGCCACGACGGACGATACGATAGCCATCCGCCAGGCCTTCGCTGCGCTACCCAGCGATCAACGATTCGCCGCGCAACTGTTCTTCGTCGAAGGGCTCACCCTCGCCGAGATCGCCGAGGTGCAGCAAGTGCCGCTGGGCACCGCCAAGACTCGCCTCTTCCACGCTCGCCGCAAGCTGAAAGTGGCCCTGAGCGAAGACAAACCAGGAGAAGACCTATGACCGATATCGACGACCAGATCCGCACCGCGCTCGACGCGGACGACAGAGCATTTCTCGACCGGCTGGAGGAGGATCGCGGTATGTTCCGACAGATCGGCGATGCCATGGGCGGCGCGCTGGGCGGCTGGGCCAAGCTTATGGCAGTGGTATCCTTCGCCCTCGGTGCGGCCATGATCTACACGCTCTATCAGGCGCTCGTTGCACCTGACGTGCGCGAGACGGTGCTGTGGAGCCTCGCGACGATCGCGGCTCTGATCGCGCAGGGCTTCCTCAAGGAATGGTTTTTCAACCGCATGAACATGCTCACGGTCCTGCGGGAAGTGAAACGGCTGCAGGTGCAATTGGCGATGCTGGAGGATCGGCGCGGTTAGGGCCTGATCTCGATCGGGGTTCCGTCGGGCACCAGGCTCCACTGCTCGGCGATCTCGGCATTCGACAGCGCGATGCAGCCATCGGTCCAGTCACCCGGAACCCGCTCGTCGAAGGGCAGGCCGTTGGGCTGGCCATGGAGGAAAATCAACCCGCCCGGCGAGCGGCCCCGGGCACGCGCATAGGCCCTGTCCTGCGCATTGGGATAGTCGATATGCAGGCTGAGGTAGAAGCTCGACTGCTCATTGCCATAGGTGATCGTATAGCGCCCTTCCGGGGTACGCTCGTCCCCCTGAAAGCGTTTGTGGCCCAGTGGCCGGTCACCATATTGCAGGCCCGAATAGCTGCGGATCACCCGGCCGCCCTGATAAACCCACAATGTGCGCTCCGACTTGTCGATGAGGACGAAATCCGCCCGCTCTCCCGCCCGCGCCTGCTGGGCATGCGCAGGCTGTGCGGCAAACGCCGCAGCAGCAAGCGCACTGGCTAACGAAAGGGCGAAACCGCGCATCATGGCATGCACCATACCGCGCATTTGCAATCAATCCATGAACGGATCGCGCATCAGGATCGTATCGTCGCGCTCGGGGCTGGTGGAAACCAGCGCCACTGGCGTTTCGATCAGTTCCTGCACGCGCTGGATATACTTCACCGCATTGGCAGGCAGATCGGCATAGCTGCGCGCGCCTGCCGTGCTTTCCTTCCAACCCTCCATCGTCTCGTAGATCGGCTCCACCGCAGCCTGGTCGGCGGCGTGGCTGGGGAAGTAATCGTAGACCTGCCCGCGCAGGCGGTAGCCGGTGCAGAGCTTCACTTCGTCCATTCCGTCGAGCACGTCGATCTTGGTCAGCGCGATGCCGGTCACGCCGCTGATCGCGCAAGTCTGGCGCACCAGCACGGCATCGAACCAGCCCACCCGGCGCTGGCGTCCGGTAACGGTGCCGAACTCGTGGCCGCGTGTCCCCAGCCCCTGGCCGATTTCATCGTCGAGCTCGGTCGGGAAGGGTCCGCTGCCGACGCGTGTGGTATAGGCTTTGACGATGCCGAGCACGAAGCCGGTGGAGTTCGGTCCAAGACCGCTACCGGCTGCGGCGGTTCCGCTGACGGTGTTCGAACTGGTAACGAAGGGATAGGTGCCGTGATCGATGTCGAGCAGCACGCCTTGCGCGCCCTCGAACAGGATCTTGGCACCGGCCTTGCGGACCTTCTTCAGGCGTTTCCACACCGGCTGGGCGAATTGCAGCACGAAGGGCGCGATTTCGCGTAGCTGGGCGAGCAGTTCCTCGCGGTCGATCGGCGGCTGATCGAAGCCCGCGCGTAGCGCATCATGGTGCGCGCACAGCCGGTCGAGCTGCGGTTCGAGATGGTCGAGATGCGCCAGATCGCACACGCGGATCGCGCGGCGGCCGACCTTGTCCTCGTAAGCCGGGCCGATACCGCGCCCGGTGGTACCGATCTTGCCCGAACCGGCCGCGGTTTCGCGCAGACCGTCGAGATCGCGGTGAATCGGCAGGATCAGCGGACAATTGTCGGCAATCGCGAAATTGTCGGGATTGATCTCGACGCCCTGGCCCTCGAGTTTCTCGACCTCGGCCTTGAGATGCCAGGGATCGAGCACGACTCCGTTGCCGACAATGCTCAACGTGCCGGTGACAATGCCGCTCGGCAGCAGAGAAAGCTTGTAGGTCTTGTCGCCGACGACGAGCGTGTGGCCGGCATTGTGCCCGCCCTGGAAGCGCACGACGGCGTCTGCCCGGCTGGCGAGCCAGTCGACGATCTTGCCCTTGCCCTCATCGCCCCACTGGGCACCGATTACGGTCACATTTGCCATGAATACGCCTTTTCCCCTGCCCGGGGATCCACAAGGTCCTTCGACAGGACTCGACCAAGGGATGGAATGGAGAAGCGGATAGCCGCTTCAAATGCGGTGCGCGGGTTAGGGGCCTGAAGGTGCCGCGTCAAGCCGCTCGCGCAGGCACACCCATACAGGAAAGCGGGGGATCAGCCCGCGCGGGGAATGGTGCAGGCCGAGGCAAAGCCTAGCCCGCGCTTGATCGCGGGAAACAGCCGTCCGCTGGCCGCACCCAGCGCCAGTTCGGTGCGAACCTTGCGGCCGTAAAGCGCCTCGATCCGCTCCCCCAGCTCGGCCGCAGCGGCGACATCGCCGGAGGATACGGCAGTTCCAAAATCGTAGGCCAGCGCATCCTCGTCGCCATCCGGCCTGCCCATCAATGCGTCCTGAATGCGATCGGGATCGAGACCGTCGGCCAGGGCGAACTGGCGGACGATCTCGACACAGGGGCCGCAATCCTCTGCCCGGGTCGAGCCCAGCCGAGCCATGTGCAGCAGCGCGGCGGGCGCGTGGTAGCGATGGCCGGATAGCAGCATCGCATGCTGGAACTTCTCGGTCGCAAAACCCCCTGCCCGGTCGAGATCGTCCAGATAGGGTTCGGACTTTCCGGCCGCCTTGCGCATGATGGAAAGGAACAGGGGCTTGGGCAGGGGAACGGGCGAAACGCGCTGCCGGGCCATCTGCACACCAACGGCGAGCAAGACCAGCAGCGGGGGGCCGAGCACGCCGGGGGCATCTTGCCAGAAGACGTCCGGGCCGCAAATGCCGGTTGTCACTTCGTAAACATGGAAGGCTCCATGCGCGGCAAGCCAACTCACCCCAACCAGCGCCGCGCCCCAGCGCAGCGTTAGATTGGCCGAAGCGTACAGCAGCACTGCCCCCGAAATCATATAGGCAAGGCCGATATCGCCGATGAAATGGCGATTGGCCGGCCCGGTCGTCTGCACGGTCTCCAGCGTACCGTACCAGACCAGCGGGTCGGTTAGCATGAAGACGCCATTGGCCACCGCGAAAAGCGCGACCAGCGCGATCACCGCTTGCATCAGCCGGTCGAGGCCATCAGGTTTGCCCATCATCGCGTTTCTCCTTTTATTCGGACATTGAATATCCATTTATAGGATTGCGCGCAAGAGGGATTGGACAAATGCGGATCAATAAGGGTGTCGAATGGGCTGCGCATGCCTGCGCGCTGCTGGCGCCGCTATGGCCCGAACGGGGCCTGCCGCTTGCCGCGCTGGCCGAGTTTCACGGCGTTCCGGAACCCTATATGGCGAAGCAGATGCAGGCGCTCGCCCGCGCCGGGATCGTCAAAGGTGGGCGCGGTCGCAGCGGCTTTTACAGCCTGGCCCAGCCGCCGGCCGATATCTCTTTGCTTGATATCTTGCTGGCGGTCGATGGTGACGAACCGATGTTCCGCTGCACCGAAATCCGCCAGAACGGCCCCTGCGCCAGCAAGCCGCAGGACTGCAAGCTGCCCTGCAACATCGCCGCCGGTTTCGCGCATGCGGAGGTCGCCTATCGCGAAAGCCTCGCGCGGATCGACCTTGTCACGCTGAACCGCAGCGTCGCGGCACAATTGGGACCTGCCAAGGTCGAACAGGCAGCCGGGTGGATCGCGGACAATCTGCGCTCGCGCGGCTGACCTGCCGGAAACAAGTCTCCGCTGCATGATTGGTTAGGCAAAGGAGACACAATGACCGATTATCCAACACTCGCTCTCAACGATGGCCGCCAGATTCCCCAGCTCGGCTTCGGCACCTGGCAGATCGAGAATGATCAGGCCGCAGAGGCGGTCAAAACCGCGCTCGACGTCGGATACTGGCTGGTCGATACGGCCGCAATCTACCGGAACGAACGCGGCGTGGGCGACGGAATAGGCGACTGGTCCGATCTCTTCCTCCAGACCAAGATCTGGAACGAGAGCCAGGGTTACGACCGGACGCTGAAGGCGGCCGACAAATGCCTCGAAAGGCTTGGCCGCGATCATGTCGACATGCTGTTGATCCACTGGCCCTGCCCGGACCAGAACCTGTTCGTGGACACATGGAAAGCGCTGATCGAACTGCGCGACCAGGGAAAGGCGAAATCGATCGGCGTGTCGAACTTCCGCGAAGAGGATTTGAGGCGCATCGTCGATGAAACAGGCGTCACGCCCGCCCTCAACCAGATCGAACTGCATCCCGGCTTCCAGCAGCGCGAACTGCGTAAGGTGCACGATGACATGGGCATCGTCACGCAGAGCTGGTCGCCGCTCGGACAGGGCGGCGGGATGGATGCAGGCGCAATCCAAGAAATCGCGGGCGAGACCAGCCAGCCGCCGAGTGCGGTGGTGCTGCGCTGGCACATCCAGCATGGATTGTGCCCGATCCCCAAATCGACCAGCCGCGACCATATCGAGCAGAACTTTGCTGCCTTGTCGTTCGAACTGTCGGACGATCAGATGGCACGGATCGACGCCCTGGACGATCCCGAGGGGCGGCTGGGACCCGATCCGGCATCATTCGAGGGGTGATGCGAGGGGATGCAGCGCGCGCAAGGCGGTGCTAGGGGGCGCCGCGTGACCGACGACAAGACCAACCTTCCCATCCGCATTGCCGCGCTCTACCAGTTCGCGCGGTTCGACGATCCTGCCGCGATCAAGCCCGACTTGCTTGGCGCGATGGAAAAAGCAGGGGTGCGCGGCACGCTGTTGCTCGCATGCGAGGGGATCAACGGGACCATTGCAGGGAGCCATGACGGGATCGAGGCTGTCCTTGACCATGTGCGGACCCTGCCCGGCTGTGCCGACATCGAGGTAAAGGAATCCCACGCGGCGGCCATGCCCTTCCACCGCACCAAGGTACGGCTGAAAAAAGAGATCGTGACTATGGGCCAGCCCGATCTCGACCCGCTGGCGGGTGTGGGCACCTATGTCGCGCCCGACGATTGGAACACGCTGATTTCCGATCCGGAAACGATACTGATCGATACGCGGAACGATTACGAAGTGCAGATCGGTACTTTCGAAGGTGCGATTGATCCCGAGACCAAGAGCTTCCGCGAATTTCCCGAGTGGTTCCGCGCCAAGCGCGCCGAGATCGAGGCGCAAGGTGGCTCGCCCAAGATCGCCATGTTCTGCACCGGCGGTATCCGCTGCGAGAAGTCGACCGCTTTCGCCCGCGCCGAGGGCGTGGAGGAGGTGTACCACCTCAAGGGCGGCATTCTGAATTACCTCGAACATGTGCCCGAAGAGGAAAGCCTGTGGCGTGGCGAATGCTTCGTCTTCGACGAGCGCGTGAGCGTGGGCCACGGCCTCAGGCTCGGCGACCATACGCTTTGCCGCGCCTGCCGCCGCCCGCTGAGTGCAGAGGATATGGCACACGAACATTACGAGGAAGGCATTAGCTGCCATCGCTGCTGGGATGAGCGGACGGACGAACAGCGCGCGCGCTATGCCGAACGACAGCGGCAGGAAATGCTCGCCGAGGCGCGCGGGCGGGAGCATGTCGGGCGGCGCGAGGATGCCGAGGCCGATGGCTGACGCGGTCCTCTACAGCTTCCGCCGCTGCCCTTATGCCATGCGCGCCCGGATGGCGCTGAGCGTGAGCGGCGCGCAATATGAGCACCGCGAGGTGGTGCTCCGCGACAAGCCGCCGCAGATGCTCGAAGTGTCGCCCAAAGGCACCGTTCCAGTGCTGGTGACGGCGGAGGGCGAGGTGCTGGAGGAAAGCCTGGACATCATGCGCTGGGCGCTTGGCCGCAGCGATCCCGAAGGCTGGCTGGACCGCGACGATCCCGCACTGGTCGAAACCAATGACGGCGCTTTCAAGCACCATCTTGATCGCTACAAATATGCCACGCGGTATGAGGGTGCGAAGCCGGAGGAGCACCGCGCGGCCGCAATGGAGATTCTTGCACGGCTGGACCGGCGGCTGGATGAAAACGCTTATCTCTGCGGTACAAAGCGCGGTTTCGCCGATATCGCGATCTTCCCGTTCATTCGCCAATTCGCGAATGCCGATCGCGCTTGGTTCGACGCGCAGGACTTGCCGAGGCTGCAAGCATGGCTGGCGGGGCTGGTCGATTCAGAGCTGTTTGCCGGGGTGATGCACAAGCATCCCCAGTGGAAGGCCGCCTAAAGCGCCTTCGGCTCCTTGCCGTCGAGCATATGCGAGCACCCCAGCGTGCGTGCATCGTCGCTCTCCGCAACCGCAGCAACCGTGCGCCAGCCGATCGCCCGCAGCCGCGCCGCCGCATCGCGATCGTGACCAAGCGGCAAGAAGAGCCTTTGCGCTTCCTTGGTCTTCATCGGTCCCAGCGCATCGAGCAACGGGTCGATATAGAGCGAGAAGCCGGTCGCGGCCTCGTCGCTGCCTTTGATCGTGTAGGTCCCGCCCCGGCCCAGCGCGCCCCGCGCGCCTTCGCCGTAGAGCGTGAAGCCGAACCAGCTCTGATACTCGAAACCATGGCGTTCGGTCGGGTCGAGCGTTACGCGGGCACGGGTGCCGATGGCCTCGGCTATCGCGCGCAGCCCTGCGATGCGGCTGGCCAATACCCCGCCAGCGTCCAGCGCGGCGAGCTTGGCGATCGCCTCGTCGAACGCACCGGTCGCGTATAGCAGCGGCAGATACGCCTCGCCGCCCGCTTCGCGCAGGCCGCCTGCATCCTTGGTGTCGAGTTCGCGCCGCACCGCCTCGCGCTGTTCGGCATCGAGCGGCATCGCATTTTCCGCCAGCGTGTCGACGAGATCGGGTAAGGTGAAATCGACCGAGATAGCGGCAACGCCTGCCGCCTTGAGTGCATCGATAGCGACCGAGACGATCTCGGTTGCCGCGACGACGCTGTCAGCACCGATCAGTTCGGCTCCCAATTGCAGCCGCTGGCGGGCCGGATCGAGCTGATCCGCGCTCAGGAAGGCGACATCGCCAGCATAGCACAGGCGCAAGGGGCGCGGCGCAGAAGCCATGCCGGTCGCGGCGATGCGACCGACTTGCACGGTCATGTCGCTGCGCAGAGCCAGCGTGCGCAGACTGTCGGGATCGGTGAAGCGCACCATGCGGCGCGTCGCCACCCCGTCCATCCGCCCGGCCAGCGAGCGTTCGAATTCTACCAGCGGCGGCCGCACCCGATCGTAACCATGGCCGTCCATCGCATCGAGCACGGCGCGCATGGCCGTGGTGATGGTGCGGGCACGATCGGGAAGAGCGTCTTCGAGACCGACGGGCAGGAGGTCGTCAGGTGTGGTCATGTTTCCTCATTCGTCATCCCGGCCCGCGAGCCGGGATCGCTTTCGTCCATGCGCCTAGCCAAGAGCGATCCCGGGTCAAGCCCGGGATGACGATCAGGGGGATCGTCAGAATGCCAGAGGCATCACGACCTTGACCCCCTCGAGCGCGCAGGCCTGCTCGACGACTTCTTGCGGAATCGGCGCATCGACGCTCAAGAGCAGCACCGCTTCGCCGCCCGCCTGACGCCGTCCGAGGTGGAACGTGCCGATATTGATGCCGTTTTGGCCAAGCAGCGTACCGATGCGGCCGATGAAGCCCGGCGCGTCCTCGTTGACGATGTAGAGCATGTTGCCCGACAGCTCGGCCTCGATGCCGACGCCGAACATTTGCACAAGACGCGGCGCGTCACTGCCGAACAGCGTGCCCGCCACCGAGCGGTCGCCCGCATCGGTCCCCACGGTCACGCGGATCAGCGTGTTGTAGGCGCCTTCCTTCTCGTGCCGGACCGAACGGATATCGAGGCCCCGCTCCTTGGCGAGATAGGGCGCATTGACCATGTTCACCGTGTCCGAATACTGGCGCATCAGGCCGGCCAGCACTGCGCCCTCGATCGGCTTGCCGGACAGGTCGGCAGCGGCACCCTCACGCTCGATCGAGATCTTGGTGAGATTGCCATGCGCCAATTGCCCGACGAGGCTGCCGAGGTTTTCGGCCAGCTTCATATAGGGCCGCAGCTTGGGCGCTTCCTCGGCGCTCAGGCTGGGCATGTTGAGCGCGTTGGTGACGCCGCCATTGACGAGGTAATCGGCCATCTGTTCGGCCACCTGCAGCGCGACATTGACCTGCGCCTCGGTGGTGCTGGCGCCGAGGTGCGGGGTCGAGATGAAACCCGGCGTACCGAATAGCGGGCTTTCCTTGGCCGGCTCGGTCGCGAACACGTCGAGCGCAGCGCCCGCGACATGGCCGCTTTCGAGCATGTCCTTCAATGCTTCCTCGTCGATCAACCCACCGCGCGCGCAATTGACGATTCGCACGCCCGGCTTGGTCTTGGCGAGGTTTTCCTTGGAGAGAATATTGCGCGTCTCGTCGGTCAGCGGCGTGTGTAGCGTGATGAAATCGGCGCGGCCGAGCAGCGTGTCGAGATCGACCTTCTCGATGCCGAGTTCGACCCCCCGGTCCTCGGTCAGGAACGGATCGTAGGCGATGACCTTCATGCGCAGGCCCTGCGCGCGGCTGGCGACGATGCTGCCGATATTGCCCGCGCCGATCAGGCCGAGCGTCTTGCCGGTGACTTCGACGCCCATGAAGTCGCTCTTGGGCCATTCGCCTTTCTGCGTGCGCGCGTCCGCCGCGGGGATTTGGCGGGCGAGTGCCATGATCAGCGCGATGGCGTGTTCGGCAGTGGTGATCGAATTGCCGAAGGGCGTGTTCATCACGACGACGCCCTTGCCGCTGGCATAGGGGATATCGACATTGTCGACGCCGATACCGGCGCGGCCGATCACCTTGAGGTTTTCGGCGGCATCGAGAATTTCGGGCGTGACCTTGGTCGCGCTGCGAATGGCGAGGCCGTCATACTGGCCGATCACGGCCTTGAGTTCATCGGGCGTCATGCCCGGCTTTACGTCGACGTCGCAGCCGCGCTCTTCGAAAATGCGCGCGGCGTTCGGGTCCATCTTGTCCGAAATGAGGACTTTGGGTTTGGTCATGATTTTTCTCTCGTCATCCCAGTGAAAGCTGGGATCGGCATCAGTAATGTCGGGAAAAAGCGGATAGCGGTCCCAGCTTTCGCTGGGACGACGCCGATTATCCAGCCTTCACCTGCTCGTAGGCCCACTCGATCCACGGCAGAAGGCGCTTCAAATCTTCCTGCTCGACCGTGCCGCCGCACCAGATGCGCAAGGACGGCGGAGCGTCGCGATAGCCGTTGAAGTCGTAGCCGACGTCCCGCTCTTCCAGCAGCTTGACGATTTTTTTCGGCACGGCCGCCTTCTCGTCGTCGGGAAGATTGTCGTACCACTCGCCCTGAAAGACCATGCAGATGCCGGTATTGGTGCGCTTTGCCGGGTCGGAGACCATGTTGCGCAACCACGGGGTTGCCTCGATCCAGTCGAGCACGATCTTCGCATTGGCATCGGCGCGTTCGAACATCGCCTTGCGCCCGCCCATCGCCTGCGCCCATTCGAGCGCGTCGATATAATCCTCGGTAGCCAGCATGGACGGCGTGTTGATCGTCGCGCCTTCGAAAATGGCGCGATTGATCTTGCCACCCTTCTTGAGGCGGAAAAGCTTGGGCAGCGGCCATTCGGGATCGTATTCCTCGATCCGCTGCACCGCCTTCGGGCTGAGGATCAGCATGCCGTGCTGCGCTTCGCTGCCCATCACCTTCTGCCAGCTATAGGTCGTGGCATCGAGCTTGGCCCAGTCCATCTCCATCGCGAAGACTGCGCTGGTGGCATCGTTGATCGTCACGCCTTCACGGCCCGGGGCGAGCCAGTCGGTGTTCGGGATCTTCGCGCCCGAAGTGGTCCCGTTCCAGGTGAAGACGACGTCATTGTCCTGCGGAATGCTCGCCAGATCGGGGATCTCCCCATATTCGGCGTCGAGCGTGGTGAGCTTGGGCAGCTTGAGCTGCTTCACCGCATCCTGGATCCAGACATTGCCGAAGCTTTCCCATGCCGCGACGGTCGCCGGGCGATCCGCGCCGAGCATGTTCCACATCGCGCATTCGAGCGCGCCCGTGTCCGATGCGGGCATGATGCCGACCAGATAGTCCTCGGGCACGCCGAGCATTTCCTTCGACAGGTCGATGGCATATTTCAGCCGCGACTTGCCGAGCGCGCTGCGATGCGAGCGTCCGAGCGATTCGGTTTTGAGATTGGCGGCAGACCAGCCCTTGTGTTTGGCGGTCGGTCCGGACGAAAAATAAGGGCGCTCGGGTTTGAGCGTCGGTTCGGCAGTCATGTATTCTCTCCTTACAGAGAGCTCGCGCGGCGTTGGGACCGCGTGGCCCGCCGACCGCACTAATGTTGCGCCGCAACAAGTCAATGCGAAATAGTTATGCAGCGACGAAACGCGGCACGCACACGACCGGCTCCCCCTCGCCAAACGGCCGTCAGTTCCGTAAAGGGCCGCGATGAATGTTACCGACCTTCGCATCGCTTTGTTCAGCGGAAACTACAATTACACCCGGGACGGCGCGAATCAGGCCTTGAACCGGCTGGCCGACTATCTGCTCAGGCAGGGGGCCGCGCTGCGCGTGTATTCGCCGGTGGTGGCGGAACCCGATTTTCCCGCAACCGGCGATCTGGTCGATGTTCCCAATGTCCGCATGCCGGTCAAAGGACGGGGCGAATATCGCCTGCCGCTGTGGATCGACGATCGCGTGCGCGATGATCTGGCGAAGTACGCGCCGAACATGCTGCACCTCGCATCGCCGGACCCGGTGGCGCATGGGGCGCTGAAATGGGCACGCCAGCGCGATATTCCCGTCCTCGCTTCGGTTCATACGCGCTTCGAAACCTATCCGCGATATTACGGCCTCGGCTTTCTCGAACCCGCGGTCGAGGCGATCCTGCGCCGTTTCTATGGCCGCTGCGATGCGCTGGTCGCACCGTCGCAAAGCCAGATCGCCGAATTGAAGGCGCAGCAGATGCATGATGATATCAGCATCTGGTCGCGCGGCGTCGATCGGGCCGTGTTCGACCCGTCGAAGCGCGATCTCGAATGGCGGCGCGCGCAGGGCCTTGCCGATGACGATGTCGCGATCGTTTTTCTCGGGCGACTGGTGATGGAAAAGGGCCTCGACGTCTTTGCCGAGACCATCGTTCAACTGCGCAGGCGTCAGGTGCCGCACAAGGTTCTGGTGATCGGCGACGGCCCGGCGCGCGGATGGTTCGAAAAGGCACTGCCCGGCGGTATCTTTGCCGGGTTCAAGACCGGCAAGGACCTCGGCATGGCGCTCGCCAGCGGCGACATCTTCTTCAACCCGTCGATTACCGAGACCTTCGGCAACGTTACGCTGGAGGCGATGGCCTGCGGACTGCCCGTGGTGGCCGCTGGCGCCACGGGTGCGGCAAGCCTGGTTGCCGATGGCGAGACCGGGCGGCTGGTCCCACCGGGCAAACCCGATATCTTCGCCCCTGCCTGCGCCGAAGCGCTTGCCCCCTATTGCACCGACGATGCGCTACGGCTGCAGCACGGCGCGAATGGAGAGGAAGCGGCACGCGCCTATTCGTGGGACGCAATCAATCAGGCGGTGGTCGAAACCTATCTGCGACTGCACGAAGAGCGCGCAGCCGCAAGCTAGGCGATCAGCGCAGAACGCCGGCCGTCATCATCCTGCGCGCATACCACACGAGAAAGATCGTGATCGCAAAGATTACGAAGGTGAAGATGATCGGCGTCGTCGAATCGGTCATCCCCGGCATCGGGTTGGTCCATTGATGGATCATGCCGAACACCAGCCCCACCAGCGACAAAACGAAGGCATGTAGGGCGAAGCGGCTGCGCAGGAGCAGGAGAAGCGAACCGGCGACGGCGGCCCATACGCCCAAGCCCCAGGCAATATTCGCCCATAGGGGCATGGCGTCCATATAGGCGATGGCGGCATCGACCGTCACGCCCGTCGGCTCCATCATGCCTTCGAGATAGTCGCGGTTCTCGGCCTTCGACATAAGATAGTCGTAGGCACCGAACCCGTTCCACAGCAGCGTCACGAACCCTACTGCCCATAAGTGCCACGGCGTCTTTGCGACAGTATTCATGTTGGATATCTCCCCATCGGCCACCCGGCGGGTAGAAATAGCACTTCTGCCCGCCGATAGCCAATAGGACGCGCTCAGAGCCGCTCGATCTTCTTCGCCAGTTCGTCGACCAGATTGACGATTTCCTGCACCGTCTTTTCGTCGAGCCGACCCGATCGCGCTTTGTTCTTGAGCACGCTGGCAAGATTGCCCGCCGCGCGGAACATTTCCGGTGTGGCAAAGGCGCGGCGATGTTCGCCATGGCCCGAAAGCCGCTCGAATATGGCCTCGACCTCGTCGGTCCGTTCCGCCAGTTCGGTCTTGCCGGCTTCGGTCGCTTCATAGGCCTTGCGGGTCTCGTCACCCGCAGCCTGCACGATCGCGCCTTCGTCCTCGAGCAGCGAGAGCGTGGGATAGATCGTGCCGGGGCTCGGTGCATAAGCGCCCCCGGTCAGCTCCTCGATCGCCTTGATCAGTTCGTATCCGTGGCGCGGTTCGTCGGCGACGAGCTTGAGCAGCACCAGCCGCAACTCGCCCGAGCCGAACATGCGGCGCCGACGCCGTCCGCCACCGCGCGGGCCGAAATCGAAAGTCCAGCCGGGGCCACCGAATTTCGCCGATGCGCCCATTCCGTCGCGGCATTCGGCCTCTGCCATCATGGCCGCCATAAACGGCCAGCCACCCATTCGGCGCATTTTCCGCCATTTGTGAGCCTTGTGCATGTTACGCATCCTTGAGTTATCTTCGATAGCTCTAAGATATATCGTAATCCGCGATGTGCAAGAGGCCCCTGCAAATCCTCTGCGAAGGCCCTATGTCAGCCGACCAATGGCCGATTTGTTTCCCGACGACCTGCCCCAGGCACAAGCTCCCGACACCCCGCGCGAGGATGCGCCGTTGGCCGACCGGCTGCGCCCCGCAAATCTCGGCGAGGTGATCGGGCAGGATCATCTGACCGAGCCGGAGGGCGCGATCGGGCGGATGGTGGCGGCGGGCCGCCTTTCCAGCATGATCCTGTGGGGGCCGCCCGGCACCGGGAAGACCACCATCGCGCGCCTGCTGGCCGACAGCGTGGGCATGCGCTTCGAAAGCGTCAGCGCTGTGTTCAGCGGCGTCGCCGACCTCAAGAAAGCTTTCGCCGCCGCCGACAAGGCGGCCGAAGCGGGCCAGCGTACGCTGCTGTTCGTGGACGAAATCCACCGCTTCAACCGCGCGCAGCAGGACGGTTTCCTGCCCTTCGTCGAGCGCGGCACAGTGACGCTGATCGGCGCGACGACCGAAAACCCCAGCTTCGCGCTCAATGCCGCGCTGCTCAGCCGTGCGCAGGTACTGATCCTCCAGCGGCTCGACCATGATGCGCTGGGCCAGTTGCTCGACCGGGCAGAGAAGCTCGAAGGCCCCCTTCCCCTTGCGCCCGAGGCGCGCGATGCGCTGGTGGGAAGCGCGGATGGCGACGGGCGCTTCCTGCTCAACCAGGCCGAAACGCTCTATAATGCGAAGATCGAAGAGCCGCTCGATGCGGCGGAGCTGGGCAAGTTCCTGCAACGCCGTGTGGCGGTTTACGACAAGGACCGCGAGGGGCACTACAACCTGATTTCCGCGCTCCACAAAGCGGTACGAGGAAGCGACGTTCAGGCGAGCCTCTATTACCTCGCCCGGATGCTCACTGCCGGCGAGGAGCCGCGCTTCCTTGCCCGCCGCCTCGTGCGCATGGCGGTGGAAGATATCGGCATGGCGGACCCGCAGGCGCTGGTCCAATGCATGGCAGCCAAGGACGCCTACGAATTCCTCGGCAGCCCCGAAGGCGAGCTCGCGCTGGTCCAGGCCTGCACCTATCTCGCCACCGCGCCCAAATCGAATGCGGTCTACAAGGCGCAGAAAGCTTCGTTCAAATCGGCGAAGGAAACCGGCAGCCTGATGCCGCCGCAGAACATCCTCAACGCGCCGACCAAGCTGATGAAGGATATCGGCTATGGTTCGGGCTACAGCTACGATCACGACGCGGAAGGCGGCTTTTCGGGCGACAATTACTGGCCCGACGAGCTGGAGCCGCAACGCTATTACGAGCCGGTCGAGCGCGGCTTCGAGCGCGAGGTTAAGAAACGGCTCGACTATTGGGACAAGCTGCGGCGCGAGCGCGAGTGAGGTTCCGCCACTTTCTTGCGATCGATTGGTCGGGCGCGAAGGGGCCGGTGCAAAAGGGAATCGCGCTGGCAATCGCCCATGCCGATGGCGGGCCGCCAGTGCTGGTCGATCCGGGGCGAGGCTGGTCGCGCGAGGATGTGCTGGCGCTGCTGCGCGAGGACCTGCCCGGCGACACGCTGGTCGGGCTCGACCTTGGTATCGCATTGCCCTTTGCCGATTGCGGCGCCTATTTTCCCCGGCAGGACGTGCTCCTGCCCGACGCACCCGCGCTGTGGGCGCTGATCGACGATATCTGCACGAGCGACCCCAATCTTGGCGCGCAAGCCTTCGTCGATCATCCCGATTTCGCCCCTTACTTCCGCAATGGCAGCAAGACCGGGTCCTATTTCGGCTGCGACGGGGCAGAGCACGGGCGCGGCCGCTTCCGCGTGACCGAGCACGCCCAGGCCGCCATGGGCTGCAAGCCCTATTCGAACTTCAATCTGGTTGGCGCGGCGCAGGTCGGCAAATCGAGCCTCACGGGCATGCGGATGCTCCACCATTTGCGCGGGCACGTGCCGGTATGGCCGATCGATACCCTGCCCCGGTCAGGCTCGGTCCTGGTTGAGATTTACACCAGCCTTGCCGCCCTGGAAGCCGGGCGAAGTGCAGGGAAAGCCAAAATGCGTAGCTTCGAAGCGCTCAACGAGGCGCTGGAGAAGCTTGGCTCCGACCGTGTAAACGCAGAGGGCGCCATCGACGACCATTCGACCGACGCTCTGTTGACCGCCGCCTGGCTGCGCGCCGTTGCCGACGATCCCGCTCGCTGGTCGCCCGATGGAATGACCGCGTCGATCGCACGCATCGAAGGGTGGACTTTCGGCGCCCGCTAAACATCATTTGCAGAGAAGTTCCTGGTGGAGCCGAGCGGGATCGAACCGCTGACCTCGTCATTGCGAACGACGCGCTCTCCCAACTGAGCTACGGCCCCGTTCCAGGTTTCCCGCATCGCAAGCTTGGGCGATGCGCGGCGCGCCGTCTAGCGAAAGGCGGCGCGCCTGAAAAGCCTCTATCGGTTACGCCTGCGGTGTATCGTCGGCTCCCGCATCGTTGGGGATCGGCTGCACGACGGGGACCGAGGCACGAGTCTCATCGACCGGAACGACCGGGATCGACGCCCCGCTTTCGGGATCGACCACGGTGCTTTCCTGCAACGGCTGAGCGGTCAGCAGTTTCGGATCCTGACCGGGCTGCGGCAGCCGGTCCCGGCGGGCGTTGCGCACGGCGACATAGCCCGGCTGAGAAGCGCCGTAGCGCTCGCCATAACGAGCGTCCCAGGCGGCGGATTCGCGCTCATATTCTTCGTAAGCCTTGAAGAAACGCTCGAACGGGCCTTCGAAAGCCGTGAAATTCGCCAGCGCGAAGGCTTCCGGATCGACCTGATCGGAAGCGAGATATTGCTGCGAAATGCCCAAGGCCGTGCGGCAGAAATCGGACCGCGCCGGAGGCAGTGCGAAATAGTTGTAAACCATCGTCATCTGACTCTCGCGCGCCCGAATGGCTGCCCGCCTGGCACGATATTCGCGGCGATAGTCGGCGTCGATACGGTCGTTGACGCGCTTCAGCGGCCGCGCGTAATCCTTGATGTAGCTGCTATAGGCATCGAGTATCGGCTGATACCGCGCATCGAGGCAATTAAGCGCGGCGACGTTCCACGCAGAACGGAAATGCCAGACCTTTTCGTCGTCGGAAATCCCGAGATTGACGGTTTCGCGCATCCCCATGGAATTCACGGGCGGAATGGCCATGGCATAGGATGCCTGGCCCGGTGGCAACGGGCGAACCGGAACCGCCTGCACGGGCGGGGGAGGTGGCGGCGGAGGCGGCGGAGGCGGTGTGGCACACGCACCAAGTGCAGCCAGACTAGCGGCAATGGCCGCTATACGAATGGTGTGTTTTGAAACGCGGCTCATGGCCCGCTGACCCTCCTCGATAAAGCTGGCGTTCATCCTGCCCCGCTCTCCCTTGACGGGGGATGAAGCCGACTGTCTAGCCTGACCTGCGGGCAAAGAAAATGCCCGGGATGCCGATTGCACCCCGGGCACGATCAGACGATTCCTACGTGCGACGAGCAGCTTGGCTCTATTCGCGGTTGCCCATGAACTGCAGCAGGAACATGAACATATTGATGAAATCGAGATAAAGGCTCAGCGCGCCCATGATGATCGCCTTGCCGGCGAACTCGGTGCCGCGCAGATATTGATACTCGCGCTTCAAACGTTGCGTGTCGTAGGCGGTGAGGCCCGCGAAGATCAGCACCCCGATGAAGCTGATGGCCAGCTGCATCGTGCTCGACTGGAGAAAGATATTGATCACCATGGCGATCAACAGGCCGATGACACCCATCACGAGGAAGGTGCCGAAGCCCTGAAGGTTCTTCTTGGTCGTATAGCCGAACAGGCTGAGACCGGCGAATGCGCCCGCAGTGGCGAAGAAGGTGGCGGCGATCGATTCCCCGGTAAACCGCAGGAAGATCGTCGACATCGACAGACCCATGACGATCGCGAAAGACCAGAAAAGCACCTGCAGAGTGCCCCTGCTCATCTTGTTGAGGCCGAAACTCATCGCAAGGACGAATCCAAGCGGAGCCAAGGCAACGATCCACATCAGCGGACCGCTGGCGAAGGTCAGCGCAAGGCCGCTCCGCGCAGTTAACAAGGCGACGATGCCGGTCAGCAATACGCCCGAAGTCATGTAATTGTAGATCGACAGCATGTGCTTGCGCAGCCCAGCGTCGAATGTTTCTTGCCTGGCAACGGCGTCGCCAGCGCGCGGCACGGTGCCGAAGCCCTGCCTCTGGTCGGTGTCGTTCCAATTGGCCATCTTGATGCAACTCCTCTTGGCAGCGCGAAGATACGCCCTGCTCCTGAACGGGAATATCGGGGTTTTGCCCCCCGATTTCAAGCGAAACCGGATCGGTTAACCCTAATGGCAATCAACCGTTTGCCAGGGCTCGGGTCAGGCCTCGCCCGCCGCGTCGACCATGGCCGCTTCCAGCGCTTCCGAAGGCGTGCGCCCTCCCCACAAGACGAACTGGAACGCGGGATAGAACCGGTCGCATTCGTCGACGGCGATTTCCACCAGCGCCTGCGCCTGGCCCAGGCTGAGCAACCCATCGTCGCCCAGCATGGTAGCGTTGCGGTAAAGCAGCACGCCGCCATTCGACCAGATGTCGAAGTGGCCGAGCCACATCTGCTCGTTCACCAGACTGACCAGTTCGTGCGCGGGCGCCAGCTTGTCCGTCGAAATCCGGATGTCGGGCAGGCAGAGGATCTGCAGCACCATATCGTCGAGGCGCCAGATGCCGCGCACTTGGTATTTGGTCCAGCTCCCCTGGATTTCCCCGCTCATTTCGGTCGGAGTCGAATCGCAGGGCCAACCGCGCGCTTCGAACAATGCGACCAGCATGTCGAGCGGCGCTGCGTCCTCCTCGACTTCGTAGCGGTCTTCTGATGGTCTCATCGAAGCTGTCCCCTGCGCGTCATATGATGGGGGATGCAGAAACGCACCGTCGCTTGGCAATGGAAGAGGCGGTCGGCGCTGGGGAGAACCGCTAAGGCTTGTGCAAAGCTTGTGAACAAAACCCCGCCGCGCATTAACCCTCGCGAAGGTCAGAGCGTGTCGATCGCCTCGCCCTCGGCGCTGGTGAAGGGAAAGGAATCCACATCCAACTTCCTGAGTTCATTGACCATTTCACGCGCCTTCTTGGCACTGCCATAAGGTCCGGACAAAAGCCGGTTGGCCTCCCCCCACGGGGTCACGAACGGCCCCTTGTCGTCCAGCTTGCCGCCAGCCTTTCGGGAAATCCGGCGCCAGTCGAACTTCAGGGCATTCCTGTCCTTGCCGGTCGCCACCTGCACCCAGTGACGCGCGGGGTGAACGGGAGGTGGCGGGGGCTTGGGCCGAGCTTGCTCACGCGGAATATCGATTTGGGTGATGTCCACGGCACCATTCGACCCCGGCGAGGTCGAGCCCGGTTCGAGCGTAAAGCTGCTGAAGGCATCGGCGACAGAACGAGGCGCGGGCTCGAAAGCCTGCTCCGGTTCTGGCGTCGGCCCCGCTGCGGATTGTGGCTGCTGCGGCGGCTCGGACAAGGGCATCGATGCCGAGGGTGCTTCAGCCGCCGACCGGGCCGCGCCAGCCGGACTGGCCTGCGCGACGACAACCGGTTCATCGCGAAGGCCCGAAGCCGGCAGGGTTTCCCGATCGGCAACGGGTCGCGCTGCGGCGTTTCGCGTGGGAGCGGTAGCGGCCGGTGGCGATACCGGTTCCGGCGGCGTTGCGGAGGAGGATGAGCGCTCTTCGCCCGCCGGGCTGCGCGCAATGTCCGGACGCTACCGGTCCCCACGGTCGTCGGCCTGGCTGGACATGCTCTGCGCCGGGGCGGGGCTTGGAACGGCCGCCGGGGCCGACGCGCGGGCAATCTGCGGCGGCGCCGGGGAATATTCGGCGATACCCGCATCGTCGGTGCCGATACTGGCGATACGCGGGAAGACGCCCAGATTGCCTGCGGCGGCCTGCTGCGCCTTGGTCAGCCGCGGCATATAGTCGAAATAGGCGGCCATGCGCGAGCCGAGGCCGGTCGGCAGCATGGTATTTGCGATATCCTTCGCTTCGCGCGCATCGCCGAGAATCGCCAGGCCGAAGGCTCGCGTCCGGAATGCCGCGACATCGCCGCGCTCGAGCAAGGGCAGCAAAGTCGCTTCGAACCCTTCGCGATCGCCCGAAATCGCCTGGCTGAGCGCTAGGCGCCGCGTCACCCCATCGCCGGCTCCATTGGCCAGCGCCAGCCGGTACAGCGTTTGCGCGCTCGCCGCATCGCCCACGAGATCGAAGGCCAGCCCGCGTTCTTCCGCCATGCGCGCATTGGCGACACCCGCCGCTTCCGCTTCCGCGAAAAGCCGCAGGGCTTCCACAGGTCTGCGAGACCGCGTGTAGGCACGGGCCAGGCCGACTTTCGTCCGAGAATTGCCGGGAGAAAGCTCGTTGGCGCGCCCGAAAAAGCCGATCGCCGCATCGATATCGTTTAGTTCGAGCGCCGCCTCGCCCGCATCGAGCAAAGCGCCCACATCGGTCGCATTGCGCGCGAGCCGCGAAAGCGCGTCGCTTAGCTGGCGCTCGCCCGGTGCAGGCAGCGGCTGGACGATCTCGCGCTGCGCGGAAGCAGTCCCGGGCAACGCCATAAGAGCCAGCAGCGCCGCCGCCGACGCCATTCGCCGCATCGAACTCATGGTGCCACTCTCGCAAAAGGAGCGCCGGATCGTACCGACACGGCCCGGTTACTGGTTGTTCTGGCGCCCGAGAAAGCGCGGAATATTAAGTCCGCCGCCGCTTTCACCATTGTCGTCGTCTTCACCTTCGTCCTCGGCATCGGCGCCGCCGGCCCCGCGGGAGAGATTGGCCATGCGTTCGAACAGCGTATTGCCCGGCAGCGCGCCGCTGCCGCCACCGCTCTGACCGGCCGACGAACCACCGGCGCCGGTCGCATTCTCGCCCGCCGGGCCATCTCCCGGAAGCACGGGCTGCTTGCGGCCGGGTTTGGTCGCAAGCGGGCTTTCGGTGGCAAGGTGCTCGTCGCCAAGCTCGAATTCATCCTGAGGGCTCTCGCCCCCGGGTTCGTTTCCGCCCGAGCGGCCAGACGCGGAACGATCCTCGTTCCATCCTTCCGTGGCTGGGGCTCCGCCGAATTCCCTGTCATCGGCAGGTTCGGGAACACCCTCGTCGTCGGTGGCGTCGAAACGTTCGGTATGTTCGTTGCGCAAGCCGGCGAGCGGATCGACGATGTCGTCGACGTCGTCATAGTGGTCTTCGCCCTCACCAGCCGAGGAACCCGAGGTCGCCGGGGTCAGGCCGAAGGGCTGCGCGCCGCCCGCGGTGTCCATTTCCTCCGTGAGATCGAGAGCATCCGCCTCCGTCGCGGCCTGTTCGGGTTCGGACGGGGCTTCAGCCGCATGGCCGGGCTGCTGCGGTTCGGGATCGGCGGAAAGCCCCTCGTTCAGCTCGAACGGCTCCTCTTCGGCCGGATCTTCGCTCGGCACATCGAGCACCGGGCGCTTCGGAGCCCTGCTTTCGCGCATGGAAAAGGCGCGCGAGGGCGCAGCCGCGACCGACCCGTCCGGTTCGATCCCCGTGGCGACGACCGAGACGCGGATCTTGCCCTCGAGGTCGGGGTTGAAAGCGCTGCCCCAGATGATGTTGGCATCTTCGTCGACCAGTTCGCGAATGTGGTTCGCCGCCTCATCGACCTCGAGCAGCTTCATGTCTTCGCCGCCGATGATCGAGATGATAACGCCCTTGGCACCGGCCATGGACACACCGTCGAGCAGGGGGTTGGCGATCGCATGTTCGGCCGCCTCGAGCGCACGATTGTCGCCCTCGCCCTCGCCCGTACCCATCATCGCCTTGCCCATTTCGCTCATCACCGAGCGCACGTCCGCGAAATCGAGATTGATCAGGCCCGGCATGACCATCAGATCGGTGATCGACCGAACGCCCTGCTGCAACACCTCGTCGGCGAGCATGAAGGCTTCCTTGAAGGTCGTTTCCGCCTTGGCCACCAGGAACAGGTTCTGGTTGGGAATGACGATCAGCGTATCGACATGCTTTTGCAGCTCGTCGATGCCGGCTTCCGCCGCGCGCATACGGCGCGTGCCTTCGAACAGGAACGGCTTGGTCACCACGCCGACGGTCAGCACGCCTTTCTTGCGCGCCGCTTCGGCGATGACCGGCGCCGCGCCGGTCCCGGTGCCGCCGCCCATGCCGGCCGCGATGAACACCATGTTCACGCCGTCGAGCGCATCTTCGATCTCATCGACCGTTTCCTCGGCCGCGGCCTTGCCCACTTCGGGGCGCGCGCCCGCGCCGAGACCGCCGGTGATATCGGGTCCGAGCTGGATGCGCTTTTCGGATGCGGAGGTGCTCAAGGCCTGAGCATCGGTATTGGCAACGATGAAATCGACGCCTTCGATTTCAGCCTGCATCATGTTGGCGATGGCATTGCCGCCCGCACCGCCGACGCCAACGACCATGATCCTGGGACGAAGATCGTCGTCAGATGCCGGTCCGATATTGATACTCATCGAGAGTCCCCTGGGTATTCGAAAGTCGCGTTGCCGACTTTATGTCACAACTCTGGCACAAAGCGAATCGCAGGCCGCAGCCTTATGTGCCTTATCCACAAGGGCTAAAGGCGGGATTGCGCCGCGTATCAACCCTCAGAAATACTCGCGCACCGCTTGAAAGACACGGTTGACCAGACCCATGCCCCGATAGCGCTTGGTCGGCTGGAACCGCGGGCCTACCGATCGGATGTCGACGGGGTCGTCTGCCGCATAAAGACACAGGCCCGCCAATGTCGCGAAACCGGGTGTCGCATGCGCTTCGGGCAGGCCCTGCAGCGAAGGGGGCTTGCCGATCCGCACCGGCTGTCCCAGCGCGCCCTGCATGAATTCGGCAATGCCGTGCAGTTCCGCGCCGCCGCCGGTGAGCACGACTTGCCCCCCTTGCGCGCCCGCAAAGCCCATCGTCTTGAGCGCCTTGCCGATTTCGCCAGTGGCGATTCCCAGCCGGTCGGTGACGATCGAGACGAGTTCGGCCCGGGCGATGCGGTTGTGTTCGTCCGCACCGCGAGCGAGCGGTCCGCCCGCTTCCTCGCCCGGCCCGTTGACGGGGATCATCTCGCGATGATCGGTCGGCGTGGCAATTGCCGACCCGGCCACACATTTGAGCCGTTCCGCCTGGCTGCGCCGGATACCCAGCGACGAAGCAATCGCATCGGTGATGTCGTTCGATCCGATCGGGATCGATTTCAGACCCAGCAGCATACCTGCGGCGTGGACCGATACATTGGTCACCTGCGCGCCGATTTCGACCAGCGCGACGCCCAGTTCGCGTTCCTCTCGCGTAAGACAGGCATGCGCAGCCGCCAGGGGGCTCGCGACCACACCTTCCACATCGAGATGCGCCGTCTGAACGGCCTCAATCAGATTCCGCACCGGCGCGCCCTCGGCGAGAGTGACGTGCACATCGACCCCCAGCGCTTCGGCGTGAAGGCCCTTGGGGTTGGCGACGCCATGCGCGCCATCCAGGGTGTAGTGAGCGGGCTGCGCATGCAACACCATGCGCCCGTCGGGATGCAGATGATCGCGCGCGGCATAGAGGAGATGTTCGATATCGTCCTCTTCGATGCGGCGACCGCCAATGGCGATCTCGACGCTCGAAATCTTGCTCGACAGGCCCGCGCCCGCGCAACCGATCCACACGCTCTGAATCGACGTGTTGGCATTTGCCTCGGCTTTTTCGACCGCAGTGCGGATCGCATGGCTGGCAGCGCGCATATCGGTGACGTAGCCGCGCTTGATACCGTCGCTGGCGCGGTGGCTGGACCCCAGCACGATCATTTCGCCCCCTTCCGCTTCCCCCATGATCATGGCGGACACGCGGAACGATCCGATGTTCACGGCGCCGAACACGCGGGTAATGCGGGGCTGCGCAGTCGCCACTACCGCCCCCTTCCGTTGAGGGACATCTGCTTCGGGCAGGGTCCGTCTTCGCAGCGCAGATAGGCGCGGTCGGGAACGCGCATGTCGATCGCCACGGGCTTGCCGCCGATCAAGCGGTGCATGCCGTCGAGCTGGGCGAACTTCACCAGCGCGGGCGGGCCCAGCTCGCCTTCGGGAAGCGCCAGCAATTGCCCGGTCTTGAAGGTCAGGTTCCAGCGCCGGTTGCCGACCCACTCGGCCGATGCGATATGGGGCTTGAGCGCCGGTGCGGCGTCGAGCAACCTGCCCAGCTCCTCGACCTGCCGCGCGGCCCCCGGCCCCTCGATCAGAAGCTTGCCTTCGGCCTTCTTCGCGCTGATCGGCTCCAGTTCGTGGCCCTTGGGGTCGATCAGAACCAGACGGTCGGGCTTGCGGAGAACCGCATGCGGAACGCGTTCGACGATATCGACCTTGAGCGTATCGGGCAGTTGGCGCGAAACGCGCGCATCCGACACCCAGGGCAATTCCAGCAGGCGTTCGCGGACCTCCTCGAGATCCACGAGCGGCATCGGGCGATCCCGTTCGGCCAATACGCGTTCATATACCAGCCGTTCGTTCATCTGCTCTACACCCGACACGCTGACCCGGCTGACCTCGAAACCGGAGCGCGAGGCCGACTTGGCCAGTTCCGCCCTGGCCAAATCCGGTACGCCGGCATAGCTCGCAATGGTCCAGGCGATGCCGATGGCGGTCGCGACGATCGCGAACAGGAAAAACTTGTGCCACTGCTCTTCGGTGAAGGGCAAAGCCCCCATTATCCGATCGAGCAGACCGCTGGTGTGGCGCTTCGCCGCGCGGGCCTTCTGGCTGCGGCTGCGCGCCGCGGCCGAGCGGCGCACACCGGCGGGCTTGCGTTTGACCTTAGCCATCGCCGTCACCAGATTTACCCGCATGCCGGCGCAGCGCGGCGGCCACTACCAGCTCGCACAGCTCGCCATATTCGATGCCGGCATGTCTGCCCTGTTCCGGCACCAGGCTGAGCGGAGTCATGCCCGGCTGCGTGTTGGTCTCGAGGATGAACAGACCCTCTTCGCCCTGCCTCTCGTCCCAGCGAAAGTCGGTCCGGCTCGTGCCACGACACCCGAGCAGCCTATGGGCCTTGAGCGCGTAGTCGAGGCACAGCTTCTCTATATTCGCGGGGATTTCGGCAGGGCAGACATGATCCGTCATGCCATCGGTATATTTCGCGTCGAAATCGTAAAAACCGCTCTTGGGTTTCAATTCGGTCACGCCGAGCGCGCGCGGGCCGTCTTCGAAATCCACCACTGCGGTGGTCATTTCGCGGCCTTGGATGAACGGTTCGGCCAGCAATTCCGCGAAGTCCTGCCACGGCCCCTCGGCATCGCGCGCGATCGGATTACCGTAATTGCCTTCCTCGGTAACGATGGCCACCCCCACCGAACTGCCTTCGTTGACGGGTTTCAGCACATAGGGGCGCGGCATCGGATCGCGCTCGAACAGGTCCGCGCTTCTGACGATGCGCCCGCCGGGCATCGGGATGCCATGCGGCACCAGCGCCTGCTTGGTCAGTTGCTTGTCGATGGCGATTACCGAAGTCGCCAGGCCGGAATGGGTATAGGGAATGCCCATCAGGTCGAGCATGCCCTGCACGCTGCCATCCTCGCCCGGCACGCCGTGCAGCGCATTGAACACCACATCGGGCGCGGCCTCCGCGATGCGCGCGGCCACCTGACGATCCATGTCGATCCGCGTCACCTTGTGGCCGCGCTCTTCCAGCGCTTTGGCCACACCCTCGCCCGACATCAGCGAAACGGGCCGTTCATTGGCCCAGCCACCCATCAGCACGGCGATATGGAGTTTGGAAAGATCGGTCATTGCTGATCCTTACGGCCGTCCCACGCGCTGAATTTCCCATTCGAGCTCGACGCCCGAATTCGCATAGACCCGGCGTTTCACCTCCTCGCCCAGCCCCTCGATGTCGGCGCTGGTCGCATCGTCGACATTGATAAGGAAATTGGTGTGCTTCTCGCTCACCTGCGCGCCGCCCATCTTCAACCCGCGGCACCCGGCCGCATCGACCAGTTCCCAGGCCTTTTCGCCGGGCGGGTTCTTGAAGGTCGAACCGCCCGTTCTGGTGCGCAGCGGCTGCGAATTTTCGCGCGCTTCGGCGATTTCGTCCATCTTCGCGCCGATAATCTCGGGGTCGCCGGGCTCGCCCTGGAAACGGGCACGGACCACCACGGCACCATCGGGCAGCACGGAGTGGCGATAGCTATAGCGCAAATCCGCCGCCGGAAGCGTGACGAATTGCCCGCCCGGAAGGATCACGTCGCAGTCGATCAGCACATCGCTGACCTCGCGGCCATAGGCCCCGCCATTCATCCGGACAAATCCGCCCACCGTACCGGGGATACCGCGCATGAATTCGACCCCCGCAATCCCGGCATCGCGCGCTGTCGATGCAACCAAAATGCCATGCGCCCCCGCCCCGCAGGTCAGCGTGTGATCGTCGCCCACCTCGATATCGGCAAAGGGTTTGCCGAGCTTGACGACGACGCCGGGAACACCGCCATCGCGTACGATCAGGTTCGAGCCCAGGCCCAGCGCCATCACCGGAAGGTTGCCGCCCAGCCGTTCGAGAAACAGTCTGAGATCGTCGAGATCGGCCGGTTCGAACAGCCAGTCCGCCTTGCCGCCCGATTTGAACCAGACCAGCTTGGCCAATGGCGCATCGGGTGTGAGTTTACCGCGCAGGCCGTGCATATCGATGGGTGCGGCTATGCTGCCCTCGACCTCGCAATCGGGCGCCATCCCGCTATCCCAGTTTCTCGCATCGCCGGGCTGGTCGCGATCGCTCATGCCGTAGTCGCCTTCGCAATGCCATTCTGCAGGCCTGCCGCCCACTGCGTGATGTCGCCCGCGCCGAGGCAGACCACGAAATCGCCCGCGCGCAGATCATTCGCGAGCTTTTCGGCAAGGTCCGCCTCGTCCTCGACCGTCGCAGCGGCGCGGTGACCGCGTGCCTTGAGACCGGCAACCAGCGCATCGGCATCGACGCCGTCGATCGGATCCTCGCCCGCAGCATATACGGGCGTGACATAAACCTCGTCCGCCGCGTTGAAGCAGCTTTGAAAATCGTCCATCAAATCGCGCAGACGCGAATAGCGATGCGGCTGGACCACGGCGATCACACGCCCGTCACCGGCGCTTTCGCGCGCGGCGTCGAGCACGGCCCTGATCTCGACCGGGTGATGGCCGTAATCGTCGATAATCGTGGCCACGCCATCGCCGCTCGGCACCTCGCCCACCTTGGTAAAGCGCCGGCGGACGCCGCCAAAGGCGGAAAAGCCGTTGCAGATTACCTCGTTGGGACACCCCATCTCGATCGAAACCGCGATCGCGGCCAGCGCGTTCTGGACATTGTGCCGGCCCGGCATCGGCAGGCGCACGCCTTCGATCCGCCGGTCTTCCTGACCCCGGCGGCGCACAATGACATCGAAACAATTGCCGCCCGCATCGGGGCGCACATTCACGCCGCAAATATCGGCCTGAAGGTTGAAGCCATAAGTTACGACATTGCGGTCGCGGACCTTGGCGATCACCGCCTGCACCTCCTCGTTATCGATACACAGGATCGCCGCGCCATAGAACGGAACATTGTGGATGAACTCCACGAAGGCGTCCTTCACCCCGTCGAAATCCCCATAGTGTTCGAGATGTTCGGGGTCGATATTGGTGACCACGGCGATAGTGCCATCGAGCCGCAGGAAGCTGCCGTCGCTCTCGTCGGCCTCGACCACCATCCATTCGCTGTCGCCCAGGCGTGCGTTCGAACCATATTGCTCGATAATGCCGCCATTGATGACTGTGGGGTCGATATCGCCCGCGTCGAGCAGTGCGGCGATCATGCTGGTCGTGGTGGTCTTGCCATGGGTTCCGGCCACGGCAACGGTCGACTTCAGCCGCATGAGCTCGGCCAGCATTTCCGCACGGCGCACAACCGGGATGCGGTTCTCCAGCGCAAAGGCGACT
>CAMYIQ010000005.1 GCA_947258465.1 uncultured Erythrobacter sp. | reverse complement strand
GGCGTACGGCCTGGATGGTCAGGAAGCGGGCTTTGGCCGGATCAGGCTGGTCCACGGATCATATCCCCCAATTGTCGGGCCGTGTCGGCCACTGCGCTTGCGCCCGCGTCGAACAGTTCCTGCGGCTCGTGATACCCCCAGGATACCCCGATGGCGCGGACACCGGCGGCGGCCGCCATTTCCATGTCGAAACTGGTATCGCCGATCATCACGGCTTGGGCAGGGGCGACGCCTGCATCGACCAGCGCCGCTTCGAGCATGGCGGGATGGGGTTTGGAGGGGTGGCGGTCGGCCGTTTGCAGCGACACGAAGCGGTGCTTGATGCCATGCGTGTCGAGGCAGGCGTGCAGGCCCCGGTCGCTTTTCCCTGTAGCAACGGCGAGCAGCCAGTCCTCGGCATCGAGTTCTTCGATCAGCGCGCCGATCCCTTCGAACAACGGCTCTCGCAGGGCGCCCGACAGGCGCAGGTCGCGAAAGCCGATCTTGTAGGCTTCCACCACGGCATGGCGTTCGTCGTCGCTCGCATCCGGGGCCAGTTCGCGCAGCGCATAGGGCAGGCTGAGCCCGACCATGCGCCGCACCTGCTGCCGGTCGGGTGCGACCAGACCGGCACTGGCAAAGGCCTGCTCCATGGTCTGGCAAATCGCCGCCTGCCCGTCGACCAGCGTGCCATCGCAATCGAAGACGACCAGCCGGGTCATGCCGCCCGGTCTCGCATCCAGCGGGCCATGTCCGGATTGCCTTCGGCTGCGATATGATCGGCCAGCGCGCGCGCGACCGGAGCGGGTTTGTTCTGGCTCAGTTTCTGCGTGTCGCGCATCGCGGTGATGGAGAATTCGAACCCCACGATTCCGCGCAACATCGCCCGGCGCCCGGAATCCGACATTTTCGCCATCGTCCACGGGACACCGCCGGTGCTAATCCGCGCCTCGTGCCGATCGGACAGGTCGGAGACCAATTGTTCGGTCCGGCCATCGTCGAGCCGCGAAACCGTGCCATCGCATTCCAGAGCGACGTAATTCCAGGTCGGCACCTGGTCCGCCGCGTCGTACCATCGCGCCGAAACATAAGCGTCGGGGCCTTGCAGCACCAGCATCGCCTGCGCGCCGTGGAGGTGGCGCGTCAACGCGTTCGGCCGCGCGAGATGAAAAAGGAGCTGTCCGGTTTCCGATCTCAGGAGGGGGACATGCGCCGCGCGCGGGCCGTCCGGCGAATCGGCGAAAAGGGTGGCGAATGCCGGCCCTTCGAGCAGGCGGTCGAGCAACGCGCCCGGATCGCCGCGAAACACCGCATTCGGGTGCATTAGCGTTTCCTTCCCGGTTTCTTTGGGGTGCCGCCCGCTCCACCCCGCGCACGGCGCGGCGAACGCTGCGATTTGCGGAAATTCTTGGCGTGCTGGCGGGCCTGCTGCTTCTTTTCCTCGCGCGATTTGGGCGGCGGATCGTCGCGCATGGGCGTGGCGTCCGAAAGGCTCTCCTCGAAGCCGAGCTGCTCCATCGAGCCGGCGAAATGTTCGGGCAGATCGGCTGTCACATCGAGCTTGCCGCCATCGGGACTGTCGATGATCAGCCGCCGGGCATGGAGATGCATCTTGCGGCTCACCGCGCCGGTCAGGAAGGCTTCCTTGCCGCCATATTTCCCGTCGCCGACGATCGGATGCCCCATCGCCGCGCAATGAACGCGCAACTGGTGCGTGCGACCCGTCATCGGCTGGAGTTCGAGCCAGGCGGCTTTTTTGCCCACTGCATCGACCACGCGGTATTTAGTCTTGGCCGGCTGGCCGTCCTCGTGGTCGACATGCATCTTCTCGCCGCCCGAACCCGGTTGTTTGGCAAGCGGGGCCTCGATCACGCCTTCCTTGATATCGGGTACGCCGATCACCAGCGCCCAATAGATCTTCTTGGCCGAGCGGCCCGAGAACCGCTTCGAGAAGAACGCCGCGCTGCCCGGTGTGCGCGCCACGAGCAGGACGCCGCTGGTATCCTTGTCGAGCCGGTGGACGAGGCGCGGGCGTACGTCTTCCTCGCCCGGGGCAAAGGCGTCGAGCAAGCCGTCGACATGGCTGAAAGTGTTCGTCCCGCCCTGAGTCGCGAGACCGGGCGGCTTGTTCAGCACCAGCGCGCCCTTGGTCTTCTCGATCACCATCGCTTCGGCCTGTTCGATCTCGGCAGGCTTCAATTCGCGCTTGGGCTTGGCTTTCCTATGCGGCGTATCGCCCCCCGGGGGCACGCGGATCTGCTGGCCTTCGGCAAGCCGGTCGTCGGGCTTCACTCGCTTGCCATCGACTCGAATCTGGCCCGTTCGTGCCCATTTGCTGACCGTGCCGAAGCCGACCTGGGGCAAGTGGCGCTTGAACCAGCGATCCACCCGGATGCCGTCGTCGTCGGCCGCGACCGCGAAGCTGCGTACTTCGTCGGAGGTCTTCATCCTGCCATCCTCATAACGCTGAGCCCGACCATCAGCCCGCTGATACCCAGCGCGATCGACAGGATCGCATAGAGCAGGGCGAAGAGATATTGTTCGCGCTGCAACAGCATTACCATTTCGAGGCTGAAGGCGCTGAAAGTGGTGAACCCGCCGAGCAGGCCGACACCCAGCAGCAGCCGCAATTGTTCGCTGTCCCCGCTACCGCCGCGGGCCAACCACCCGGCGAGAAACCCCATGGCGAGGCTGCCGATCGCATTGGCGGCGAGCGTGGCGAAGGGGAATGCGGTAACCATGGGGGCACCGAGCCAGCTAGTCATCGATCGGCCCAGCAGCCAGCGCAGGACGGCGCCGGCTCCGCCGCCAAGAAAGACGTGCAGTGCGGCGATAAATGGAGTAAAGGATGACATTGTTGCTGCCCTTAGCCGCGAAATGCGCGTTCGTCATCCCGATCTACGTGGTTGCTACGTGGTTGCGACAAAGGCTTGCCATAGGCGGCGAGAATCCGTATGTGCGCCCCCGTTCGAGCCGATCCGGAACGGATTCGGCGCGTTTTTCGTTCTCTTGGCGAAACCGTTTCAAGGAGGCAAAACCCGCAGGTGCGGGCTCTGGCCCGCTTAGTGAGGTGTTTGAATTTATGCAGATCATCGTTCGCGATAACAATGTCGACCAGGCCCTGCGCGCGCTCAAGAAGAAGCTGCAGCGTGAAGGCGTGTATCGCGAAATGAAGCTGCGCCGCCACTATGAAAAGCCGAGCGAAAAGCGCGCCCGCGAAAAGGCTGCCGCCGTTCGCCGCGCCCGCAAGCTCGAGCGCAAGCGGATGGAGCGCGACGGCGCGAAGTAAGTCGCTATTGCGGCTATAACCAAGCTAAGCCATGAGGGCGCGGAGCAATCCGCGCCCTTTGCGTTTCCGGAAGAGACATCCATGACCGAGATTACCCGCGTTCCCCTCCAGCCCATCAAGAAAGGCTCGCTGACCAAGCTGTGGCTCGGCATCGTCGTGGCCGTCCTGCTCGCCGCCGGTCTGGCCTGGGCAGCCGTGCCCAGGGGGCTCGATGTCGAGACGGTGACCGCGGGCACCGGCGATTCGCCCAAGCTCGGCGATGTGGTCTTCGTCCAATATGTCGGCACGCTGACCGACGGGACCGAATTCGACCGTTCGCAGCCGCTCCCCGTTCCGCCGGGACTGTTTCCCGAAGGCAACCCGCTGCTGCTGGAAGAAGGCGCGATCATCGACGGGTTCATCACCGGTCTCACTCAAATGCAGAAGGGCGGCAGCTACGTCCTGACCATTCCCGCCGATCAGGCCTATGGTGCCGCACCGCCTCCGGGCTCGCCAATTCCGCCCAATGCCGATCTGGTGTTCGAGGTCGATGTGGTCGATTTCATGAGCCGCGAGGATTTCCAGGCCCGGGCCGCTGCGCTCCAGTCCATGATGGGTTCAGGTGAGGAAGGCGAAGCAGGCCCCCCACCGACCGAATGAACCATGCAGGGCAGGGCACATGAACACCACTATCGGGGATCACGCGTCCCAGCCTCATAGCGACTGGCCGCTGCGCCCCTGGGTGCTGGCAGCTTTGCTCGGCCTTGCGGGCCTCGGCATATATTTCGCCGCCGAGTGGAATTCGAACGCGTGGGCGCCATGGCGCGCGGCGCTTACGGCGGCGCTGGCGTTCGGCCCGCTGGCCCTGGCTTTCACGCTCGATCGCGACAGGTGGAAAGCCCCGCTGGCTTTCGCCGCGATCGCCGCGCTGGTGATGGCGGGGATCGCCTGGCGCGTGGCCAATGCCGGCGAAAACCATGTCGATGCGCCCTTCTGGTTGGCTGCGGGCGTCGTCTCGATCACGCTGGCCCTCCCGCTGTTCCAGGCGGGCTTCCACAAGCTCCGCTGGCGCACGCCCTATGAGGAGACGCATTTTCACGTCTGGACCGATGCGATCAGCGTGGCCGGGGCGCTGGCCTTCGTCGGCGTGTCGTGGATGCTTCTGTTCCTGCTCGCCGCGCTGTTTTCCGCCATCGAGATCGACCTGATCGAAAATCTGATCGAGCAGAGCTGGTTCGGCTGGACCTTCTCGGGCGCGGCCTTCGGTGCGGCGCTGGGGGTGCTGCGCAATCAGTTGAAAATCATCGGCACGCTGCAATCGGTGGTCATGCTGGTCTTCTCGATCATCGCCGT
>CAMYIQ010000004.1 GCA_947258465.1 uncultured Erythrobacter sp. | reverse complement strand
GAGGATTTGGGCTTCATCTTATGGGATGGACGCCTCCCGCAATCGAGCCAAAAAGATTGCAGCAAGAATGGAGCAGAGGAGTTCATCACATGCACATGCTGGCGATCGATTTGGGTAAGCAGTCCTTCCACATTTATGGGATAAGCGATGATGGAGAAGTGGTTTCGCGCAAGGTTGGACGGGCCAAGCTCGTCGACGCGGTGAGCAGATTACGTCCACAACTGGTCGCGATGGAAGCTTGCGCCAGCTCGCACCACTGGGGGCGCACCTTCGAGGCGCTGGGGCACGACGTGCGGCTCATCCATCCGCGGTTTGTGAAGCCGTTCGTGAAGGGATCGAAGAACGACGCAGTTGATGCGGAAGCCATTTTCGAAGCGGCAACCAGACCAACTATGCGGTTCGTGCCGCTGAAGAGCGTCGAGCAGCAGGATCTTCAAGCCCTGCATCGAACACGCGACAGGCTGGTCGTCCAGCGGACCGCTTTGATCAACCATACGCGCGGGCTTTTGGCCGAGTATGGCATCGTCATGCCCGCTGGAGCGTCCCGGTTCCGCTTGCAGATCGACAAGATGATTGAGACCGCCGAACTCTCGGACTTGGCCAAGCTCCTGTTTCGGCAACTCGTCGAAGAGTATCGCGACCTTGATGCCAGAGTGTCGGCTCTCGATGACATGCTGGTCAAGATCTGCCGCACTGACGAGCGTTGCAAGCGCCTGACAACGCTGCCTGGCGTTGGACCGATCGTCGCGACCTCCTTGGTGGCCGCGATCGACGATGGCCGACACTTCAAATCGGGCAGAGCCCTCTCTGCCTGGATCGGTCTGGTTCCGCGACAATACACGACGGGCGGCAAGCCAAGGCTTGGCGGCATCGGCAGCAGAGCCAACCACTACCTTCGGCGGCAACTCATACACGGGGCTCGATCGGCATTGCTGAGGATCAGCAAGCACGAGGACCGGCGATCAAAATGGGCGCAGGATCTGCTATCCCGAGCTGGGCACAACAAAACGCTCGTCGCCATGGCGAACAAGACGGCTCGCATGGCATGGGCAATATTGCGCAGCGGAGAGAGCTACAAGATCGCGTGATCCTGCTCAGCGCTGAGCAGGATCACGAATGTCTTCAAATGCGAGGTGAAGACTTGATGGTGTAACGGCACGGACCGCCGCTTCACAGCCTGTAAGGAACGATGGCCTTCGAGGCCGCTCATCTTAGAAGGCACTGAACCGCGCGGATTCCCATCATGGCCAGGAGCAAACCCGCTTCAATCGATAGGCCGGATAGATTCACGCATCCAATGCCGCAGCAACATCAAAAATCCACCTTGCGCGGGAGGCGTCCATAGATTCGTTCCTTCGTCACTACGACGAAGCCCAAATCCTCCTTAAATCACAACCTCAAATCTGTGCCATAGGCGCTGACGGGGGACAATCGACTGCCTGATCAGTTCGGACGCGGGGCGCGGGACGAGGAGTGATACTGGGCGATTTTCCATGCGCTGTGCCCGTGAGTCAGGACGGACGTGGCGACCCCGTCTCGCTCGATCACGCGGCCGTCCTTAAGGGCAATCCGGTATCGATAGGTTTCATGGCCTAACGCTACATGGCCGACCATCCGGACATTCACCGTCGGATTTGTGAAAGTGAACTCGGTGATCTCGCCCAGTTCGGGGCCGAGATGATGCTCCATGTACTGCGCAAAGGAGCCTTCAGCTTTGCCGTTCTCAAACACCATGGAACAGCGCTCTCATGGCGGCCTCGTCTCGCGCGACCAAGGCGTCTCGGTAGGCGACGAGCGTTGCTTGCGCATCTTGCTTGAGCGCGTCCTGGACATCGCCGTGTGTGTCGTGTGCCGAATGATCGGAGTGCTGAGCTTGAGCCGCAACAGGCACTACAGCGAGTGCGGCTGCAGCCGAAGCCGCAAAATATACAAACTTCATTGTAGTCCTCTCTTTAGAACCAGAATCGGACACCGACGACGTAGTTTGTCACGCTGGGATCTTCCCCTGCGAGACGCGCATAGTCCGCGCTCTGGCCAACTTTCCATTCCTGCTCTACCCCGATGTACGGGGCGAACTCGCGAGCGATTTCGTAACGGAGGCGCAGCCCCAGTTCGACCGAATCCAGGCCCGCACCGATGCCGAGCTCGGGAATGTCCTGAGCAGAAAGACTTACCTCAGCCCGAGGTTGCAGGAGAAGGCGCTGCGTGATGCGCTGGTCAAGCTCGCCTTCTACACTTGCAGTCAGGTCGCCCTTGTTTGACAGAAAAGCGGCTGCATCGAGTTCAAAAGTATAGGGTGCCAAACCCTGCACACCGATGACGGCATGGGTGCGCTCGGGACCGGTCAGATCCTGCCGGACGCCAACCTGAAGATCCCACCACGGTCCGATCGCGTGGCTCCAAAGTCCCTGTATCTCGGCGGACTCCAACTGTTCCCCGAAGGCGCCTTCGCCCTCGCTCTTGAACCAGAATTTGTCGGTATCGCCACCGTAGTAGCCCTGCACGTCCCAAAGATAGCCATCGCTATCTTCTCGCGCGCGATATTCAGCGCGGTCGCCCTGGAACCAGAACACCTTCATGCCGCCGTTCTCGGTGCGAAGGGCATTGCGCGAGGCTCGCATGGCATCGGCACCCCAGATCGCATCGGCAGCGCGTGGCGGACCCGATCCTGCCGCAGCCGGAGGCGCCCCTTCCGGGATGGGTGTCATGTCCATGGTACCGTGCCCCATCGCGGAATGGTCCATGCCTTCCATCTTGGAATGATCCATGGTGGAGTGGTCCATGCCCTGCATCTGACTATGGTCCATCTGGGAATGGTCCATTTGAGAATGGTCCATGCCGGTATGGCCGTCCTGCGCAGGTTCGGTTGGTTGCGCTTTGGGCGCACACGCCCCCTCAGGCACCGAATGGCCCATAGCGCGGTGGCGTTCGGCCTCTTTTTCGCATTCGGTCTGAGCAGGTGATTGCGCGGAAGGCATCGCGTGGCCCGAATGGTCCTGTGCGATAGCGGGGGCGGCGGTGCTCACGAAGAGCATGGCGACAAGCAGGCGCATCAGTCTTCTCCCACCCGCTTCACATCGGGCTGGTTGCCCCGCGGCGCGACGGTCACGATCTGAAACATGCCAGAGTGCATGTGATAGAGCAGGTGGCAGTGGAAGGCCCAGTCGCCCTCTTCGTCGGCGGTAAGGTCGAAGGTAGCGCTGCCACCGGGCTGCACGATAACGGTATGCTTTTGCGGCTGGCGATCGGCAGGTGCACCGTTGACCAGTTCGAAGAAGTGCCCGTGCAAATGGATCGGGTGCGCCATCATCGTGTCATTGACCAGCTTCACCCGGACACGCTCATTGTACGCGAAGCGGATGGGATCGTCGCTCACGGCGGTGAACTTCTTGCCATCGAACGACCACATGTAGCGCTCCATGTTGCCCGTCAGATGGATTTCCATCTGACGCGATGGGCGGCGCAAATCGTCATTAGATTCGAGCGCAACGAGATCCCTGTAATTGAGGACCTTGTGGGGTACGTTGTCCAAGCCAAGACCCGGATCGCCCATGCGATCGACAGGGTTCATCGACACCATGTCGATACCGGGGCCGATCCTTACGTCGGAAGGCAGCTTGGACGTGTCACGCATGTTCATGCCGCTCATATCCATCCCGCCCATCGGCTCGGCAGCGGCTCCTTGCGATGGCATGTCATGGCCCATGGCCGAATGGTCCATCCCGGCCATGTCACCACCGCCATGATCCATTCCGCCCGACCCGTGGTTCATGCCCATGTCCGCCATGGTCAGCAGCGGGGGGTCGCGTAGGGGCGGTACACTTGCCCGCGCACCGGGCCGGGATGCCAAGGTCGCTATAGCCATACCTGAGCGGTCCATGCTTTCGGCCACGATCGTGCGGGCTTCGCCAGTCGGCTCGACAATAATGTCGTAAGTCTCGGCCGTGCCGATCTGGAATTCTTCAACTTCGACTGGGCGCACGTTCTGGCCGTCGGCACCGACTACCCAGAACTTAACCCCGGGTATGCGAAGGTTGAAGAACGTCATGGCACTACCGTTGATGATGCGCAGGCGCACCCGTTCGCCGGGAGTGAAGAGAAATTCCAGACCTTCTTCCGGTCCCCGCCCGTTGGCGAGATAGGTGTAGGTCGAGCCCGTTACGTCCAGGATGTCGGTCGCCATCATGCGCATTCGCGCCCACATCCGGCGGTCCTCGCCCGACAGCGGATAGTCGTCGGTCCAGGTATTCTGCTGGTAATTGAAGTAGCCTTCGCCCTTCTTGAGCTTGTCCATGATGGTATGCGGATGGAGAGGGGTGAATTCGCTCAGCAACATTACGTAATCGCGGTCGGCCTGGACCGGATCGGTTGCGGCGGGTTCGACCACGATCGGGCCGTAGTGCCCCGCCTGTTCCTGCAGCCCCGAGTGGCTGTGCCACCAGTAGGTGCCGCTCTGTCGCAGCGCGGGAATGTCATAGACGAATGTCTCACCCGGCTTGATCCCTGGGAAGCTGACGCCGGGGACGCCATCGAACTGGAATGGCAGCAGCAAGCCGTGCCAGTGGATCGAGCTGTCTTCATCGAGCGTGTTCGTGACCGCGAGCTGAACCGGCTGGCCTTCCTTGAGGCGAACCAGCGGACCCGGCACGCTGCCGTTGACGGCGATCGCGTGTCCGCGACGCCCCTGCACGACGCGAGGCCCTTCGCCGATTGTCAGAGCGATGTCGCGGCCCGACACCTCGTCGAAACCGGGGCGGATAGATTCATTACCGTGCAGATCGGCACCGCGGGCCCAGGCAGGCAGGGCCAATGCACCTGCGCCCAGCGCTCCAGCCCCTAACAGTCGTCGACGTGAAACCAGCAATTCGGACATGGGTCTTGCAACTCCTTTGGCCCTTGTCATATATACCCCCCAGGAGTATTGCAAGATACCCCGCGGGGTATTGCGGCAGATGGAGTGCTAAACGTGTCAGCAACCGATGGTTCCCGCATCGTCAATCGTCTTCGCAGGATCGAAGGACAGGTGCGCGGCGTCGCGCAGATGATCGAAGACGATCGCTACTGTATCGACGTCCTCAATCAGGTGCAGGCAGTAAAGGCTGCACTGGGTCGGGCCGAGAGCGAGATACTCAAGCGCCATGCTGCGTGCTGTGTGGCTGAAGCGATTGCCAGCGGCGACGCTGACGAGCAGAAGCAGAAGTTCGGCGAACTGGTCGACCTGTTCGAGAGGGCAAAGCGGTGACTTCCGTTCTTCGCCTTTTCGCCAGCCTGGCCCTCTTCCTCTCGGCAACGGTTGCGTTCGCGCACGGTGACGAAAAGCAGGGCGGCGAAGAGGCGCGTCCAGCGGCAAGCGAGGTCGCCCATGCTCAGCCCGGGCACGATATGGAGGCAACGGGAAGCGCTGCGATTTCGAATGAAGCCGTGGAAGGTCACGATGACGAGCAGGCTCAGAGCGAAGGTATCATCGGCGTTCTCAAGAGCCTGCATCCGGCAACGGTCCACTTTCCGATAGCGCTCTTCTTGATGGCCGCGCTTACCGAGCTGTTCGTTATGTCCCACCGTACACCCGAACGTGAAGCGGCCGTAAGGATCATGATCTTTGGCGGCGCTGCGGGAGGTGTCCTCGCCGCCCTCTTCGGGTGGATACACACTGGCCTGTGGTTCGGCGGCGATTTCGTCATGCAAGTCCACCGCTGGAACGGCATGCTGATTGCTGTGCTGGGCATTGCAGCAGCCTGGATTGCTTACCGCGCTTCAGGTTCGCGCGCTGCTCTGCGCGCATTGCTTTTTCCGATTGCCGCATTGCTCATTGTTCAAGGCTTCATGGGTGGAGAGCTCGCCCACGGACTCAATCATCTTAAGCTCTAAAGGAACCTCTCATGCGTCCCGTTACCCTCGCATTCGCTGGAAAGTTGCTTGTTGTGCCTTCCTGCCTGTTGACGCTTGCAGCATGCGGTGACCCCGAAATGCCGGTCGATGATGGAGCGCCGGCGGCTGAGACGACGATCGCTTCTCCCGCTGCGACCAAGCCCGAAGTTACGGCCACGCCCGCAACGGATGAGCCGATTGCCGTTCCTACCCAGGCTCCTTCGCCCAGTTCATCGCCCACTGCTTCGGCTCGCAAGGCCAGCCCTGCCCCTGTGGCGACACCTGCACCTGCCCCGACCGCAACGGCCGCTGCGGATCCGCATGGCGGGCACGACATGTCGAACATGTCGGAAGAGGACATGAAAACCATGGGACACGACTGATGAACTCGAATGGAAACAAGACCCGCCGCCCCTTTCTGCCCGTGCTCGGCACTGCACTTCTCGTAGCATGCACAGGCGCAGCTCAGGCTGCGAACTTCACCATGTACCGCGATCCCAGTTGCGGATGCTGCGAAGCCTGGGCAGCGCATATGCGCCACGGTGAAAAGCACGAGGTCGAGACGGTCGATCACCCCGACATGGCGTCGGTAAAGACTGAGCACGGCGTGCCAGATGACTTGCGTTCGTGCCATACGATGATCGCGGACGGCTATGTGATAGAAGGACATGTGCCTTCAACTGACGTCGAGCGCCTGCTCGCTGAAAGGCCCGAATGGGTCCAGGGTCTGGCGGTCGCAGGTATGCCGCTCGGCTCGCCAGGTATGGAAGCCGGGGGACGGACCCAGGCCTATCAGGTCATCGCTTTCGGCAATGGCCGCCGTGAGATTTTCGCGTCCTATCCCTGATCTCGATCACACACTCCTGCCACGCAGAGGAGGCCGACTATGAGCTGTTGCGATACCCATCACACGGAGGATGCGAGAGGGGAAGGCAGCGCGATCGATCCCGTCTGCGGCATGAGTGTTACGATCGAGGGCGCCACACATGTCGCTGAGCAGGATGGTGCGACCCACTACTTCTGTTCGGCGCGGTGCAAGGACAAGTTCGTAGCCGACCCGGAGCACTATCTTTCGGGCGCGCATCTCAATCAGGTTGAGGACGTTCCCGAAGGGACGATCTATACCTGTCCCATGCATCCCGAGATCCGCCAGGTAGGACCGGGAAGCTGCCCCATCTGCGGTATGGCGCTGGAGCCCGAGACGGTCAGCCTGGAGGATGGACCCGATCCCGAACTCGTCGACATGACGCGGCGCTTCTGGGTCAGCACGCTCTTCACCTTGCCGTTGTTCGTCTACGCGATGAGCGACATGGTACCCAGGATCAGCTTCGACCGGCTGATCGAGCCGGCAAGTGCGCAATGGGCCCAACTGTTTCTCGCTACACCGGTGGTGCTGTGGGGTGGCTGGCCTTTCTTCGTGCGGGCGTGGCAATCCATCAAGACCCGCAATCTCAACATGTTCACCTTGATCGGTTTCGGTGTTGCGATTGCCTTTCTGTTCAGCCTCGTCGCGACGCTCCTGCCCGATATATTCCCGCCCGCCTTCCGCGATCACTCTGGCCACGTCGGTGTCTATTACGAGGCGGCGGCGGTCATCACCACACTTGTCCTGCTCGGCCAAGTGCTTGAACTCAGGGCGCGCGGCTCGACATCGAGCGCGCTGCGTGCGCTTCTAGAACTCGCGCCGCCGACAGCGGTCAAGATATTCGGGGCCGGCGACGAGCGCGAAGTGTCGCTCGACCATTTGGCGAGCGGTGACCTGCTCCGCGTCCGCCCGGGTGACAAGGTACCGGTCGATGGCGAGGTGACCGAAGGCGCGAGCTCCATCGACGAGTCCATGATCAGCGGCGAGCCATTGCCGGTTTCCAAGAAGGTCGGCGACCAGGTGATCGGCGGAACGGTCAATCAGACGGGTGGCTTTGTGATGCGCGCTGGCGCAGTCGGTAAGGATACGATGCTGTCCAAGATCGTCCAGATGGTTGCCGAGGCACAGCGCAGCCGGGCACCGATCCAGCGCCTGGCCGACCAAGTCGCGGCCTGGTTCGTGCCTGCAGTGGTCGTGATAGCGGTCGTTACCTTTATTGTCTGGGCAATCTGGGGGCCTTTCCCGGCGCTGGCCTATGCACTGGTCAATGCGATTGCGGTCCTCATCATCGCCTGTCCTTGCGCGCTAGGACTAGCAACGCCGATGTCGATCATGACCGGCACCGGCAAGGGCGCCCAGCACGGCATCCTCATTCGCAACGCCGAGGCGCTCGAGACGCTTGAAAAGATCGACACGCTGGTGGTCGACAAGACCGGCACGCTAACAATGGGCAAACCCCATCTCGTAGCCGTGACCCCTCGCGATGGCCTTGATGAAACGGATTTCCTTTCCGCCGTCGCAGCAGTCGAAGCAGGAAGCGAACATCCTCTCGCCCACGCCATCGTGGAAGGCGCCAAGGCACGAGGAGTGACATTCCAAGCTGCGTCGGATCTCTCGTCCACCACCGGTGAGGGTGTCGAAGCCCGCGTAGGATCGCGCATGGTTGCTATCGGCAACGAGAAACTCATGCGTCGGCTGGGTATCGAGGATCCGGAATGGCTCGGTTCGGCAGAGGCAGGCCGCGCACAGGGCCAGACGGTAATGTTCGTCGCCATCGATGGTGCACCGGCAGGACTTATCGCGGTCGCCGACCCGATCAAGTCGACCAGCGCTGCGGCCATCCGGGCGCTGCACGAGCGCGGAATCGACGTGGTGATGCTCACTGGGGATAGCCGCGCCACTGCCGAAGCCGTGGCGCGCCAGATCGGTATCAACGAGGTCGAAGCCAACGTTTCGCCGGAAGACAAGCATCGCAAGGTCGAGGCTCTCAAGGCTTCAGGCAAGCGCGTTGCTATGGCCGGGGATGGCATCAACGATGCGCCTGCGCTGGCGGCTGCGGACGTCGGCATCGCGATGGGAACCGGTACCGATGTCGCGATCGAGAGCGCCGGCGTCACTCTGGTCCGCGGCGACCTCACCGGTGTGCTCCAAGCCATCGTCCTGTCGCGCGCCACCATGCGGAACATCCGTCAGAACCTGGTGTTCGCCTTTGGATACAACACGCTCGGTATCCCTGTAGCAGCCGGTGTGTTGTTCCCTGCCTTCGGCCTCCTTCTCAATCCGATGATCGCAGCCGCCGCGATGAGCCTCTCGTCGGTCTCGGTCATTGCCAATGCCTTGCGGCTGCGTGGGCTAAGGCTTCCGACATTGGCCGAAGGTCAGAAATGATCGCGGCTACGGCAATCGGAAAAGCTTGGCGGGTTCGCAAAGGAACCGGCCATGTCGGCCATGGATTACGATTACTTCGCCTTGATCACCGTGACGACGGTGGGCTTGGGAGGCATCTATCCGACCGATCACCTCAGGGAGATTGCAGGCATTGCGTCGCTGACGGGTTTCATCCTGATCAGATGCACGGCCCAGTACGTATACAAGACCATGAGCCAGCAGGAGGATTGAATGGCCGATAACCAGGACCCGGATCACCAGCAGCACCACGGCGGTGGGGGCAATTACTGGCGCTTCATGGCGATGGTGGCCACTTCGACCGCGATCATGTTCGGCCTGATGTATCTAAATACGTACGAGCTCGATCACGTATTCTGGAGCGAGACCCGCTTCTGGATGACTTTTGTGATGGGCGGCATGATGATGATCGTAATGCTTCTCTTCATGTGGGGCATGTACAAGGACAAGACCAAGAACTTGATCATCCTGGGCGTCGGTGCCCTGACCTTCGCGGTGGCGCTGTGGCTGGTTCGCAGCCAGGCGACCGTCAACGATGAAGAATACATGGCAGCGATGATCCCGCATCACTCGATCGCCGTTCTGACAAGTTCGCGAGCAGAGATCACCGATCCGCGTGTTCGCAAGCTCGCAGACTCGATCATCGAAGCGCAGGTCAAGGAAATCGCCGAGATGAAGATGCTGATCGAAGACATCGAGACCAATGGTGAGATGGGAGATGGCACCCCTCTCCCGGCACGGACTACCGCCCTGACCCCGGAACTCTTGGAGGAGGCCGAAAAAGCGCTCGAGCGCCCTGTAGGGCCGGACGTACGTGAAGAGGTCAAGTTGGGCGACTGATATTCTTCGAACCGTGGTCGGACGGATCAGTGACAGTCATCCCGACGACCGGCAGCTTTTGGAGATCGACTGCAGTTTCGTGAATGACCGATATGAGGGCGCGAAGCTGACGCGCCTCACAAATAAACTTCTTCAGAACGAAAGGAGGTGGCTCTCTGGAAGAGAGCGGAAAAGGGCACGCGATCCCCGCGGCCTATGGAGACTTGAGATGACTGAGAT
>CAMYIQ010000003.1 GCA_947258465.1 uncultured Erythrobacter sp. | reverse complement strand
CGCGGCTGCGGCTGGCGACTACCCGGGCATCGCAAAACGCTTCCTGGTCGCGGCGCATGGCGGTCCAGCCCATCCAGCCGAGCGGATTGAACCAGTGCACCGCGAATAGCGGCTGGATCAGCACATTGACGAGAATGTCGTGGCCGCGATGGTGTTCAAGCTCATGCGCAATGGCGAGATCGCGCACCTGGCGTTCGCGGCTGGCCATGAAGCCATCGGGCAAGGCCACGACCTTGTCGATGACGCCAAAGGCCATCGGACCCGATATCGCAGTCGTCTCGACCAAGCGGATATTGCCAACCTCGCCCACCGGACGCGCATCCTCGAGCAATTCGCGGCGCAATTCGCCATAGAGCCAGAAGCGCCGCCCCATGAAGATCGCCGCGCCGACTAGCCAGAGGATCACCAGAGGCACGACGAAATCGACCGGCGATTCCATCGTCGCGGGCGTCATCGGTGCCATGACATCGGCATAGGAAAAACCGCTTTCGGCGCCGGGGGCCAGCGCGAGATCGGTCATGACGGGATCGGCGGCGGGCGTACTTTCCAGAAAGCCCGGCTTCATCCAGGCCGGAAGCGTCACCGGCGGAAAGAGCAGGCGAGCCAGCGGCAGGAACCATAGCGCATAGGCCGCACCGGCCCCGAGGTGTTTCGCCACCGGACGGCGCAGCAGCAGCGCGACGCCGAGCAGAGCGCCGGTCCACACCAGCGTATCGAACAGGAACCAGTCCCAATATTCGCGGATAAGCTCGGTCATTTGCGCATCTCCCTCAAGAGCGCTTCGATCTCGGCGAGATCGTCCTCGGTCAGCGCCTCGCTTTCGGCGAGCTGCGCGAACAGCGGCGCGGCGCGGCCACCGAACAGGCGGTTGACCAAGCGGCGGCTTTCACCGCCGACATAGTCGGACCGCGCGATCAGCGGGCGGTAGAGAAATTTGCGACCGTCGGGCTCGGTGCCGACCACTTCTTTCTGAACCAGACGGCTGAGCAGCGTCTTCACCGTCGGGATCGACCATTCACGCTGTGCGCAGACTTGGTCGCAGACCTCGGCAGCGGAAATGGGGTTCTTGTCCCACAGCACTTCCATAACGGCGTGCTCGGCTTCGCTGATCCGCTCGCCTGCATCCTTGCGCCTGGCCATTCCCTACTCCCGATCTAAGCCGCGTAATTCGATTACGTCTGTAGCCGAAACGATTACGCACGTAAATCTGAAGCGTGGATGAATGGGCGGTAAAGGCGCTTGCTTCTCGACCAACGACATATCAGTCTGGATGAATGACACGGATCATTGCAGCACTGGCCCCGCTCGCCCTGCTCACGTCGCCCCTACTGGCGCAGGACGCCCCACCACCAGCGCAGGCGACTTACGATACGCAGCTGGTGGTGATCGAAACCACGATGGGCGATATCACGGTCGAAATCGAAACCGAACGCGCCCCGATCACGGCGGCCAATTTCCTGCGCTATGTCGACGAAGACCGTTTCGACGGGACGAAGTTCTACCGCGCCATGCATCTCGACTGGGGCGAGCCGCCCAACGGCTTGCTTCAGGGCGGGACGCAGATGCATCCCGACCGCGTGCTCGACCCGGTCGCGCATGAGCCGACCACCCAGACCGGCCTCAGCCATACCGACGGGGCCTTGTCGATGGCGCGCTACGATCCCGGCACGGCGACGGGCGATTTTTCGATCATGATCAAGGACCAGACCGGGCTCGATGCCAATCCGGCGTCGCAGGACCCGAGCATCCAGGCGGGATTCGCCGTGTTCGGCCATGTCGTCGGCGGGATGGAGGTGGTCCATGCGATCCACGCCGCGCCGATCGATCCCGATAAGGGCGAAGGCTGGATGGAAGGCCAGTTGCTCGCGGACCCGGTCGAGATCGTCGATATGCGGCGCGTGGATGCCGCTCCGGACTGAGCCGGGATCAGGCGGCGCGCTGGAACGCAATCGCGAGCGTGAACGGCCCTTCCGGTTCGAGATGGTGCGGGCGTTGCGGCGGTATTCGAGCGACATCGCCAGCGGCAAGCCGCTCGCGCCCGCCTGTCTCATCGTCCCATACCAGCATGACCGCCCCGGCTATCATTTCCAGCCGCCCCCATGTCCCCGGCTTCAGGCGATGTTCCGCGAGCAATCCGGCGGGCAGGCTGGATTCGTCGAACGGGCCGATTTGGCGATAGGTTTTCAGCCGCGCATCGCTCATGCTGCGAAAGGACCGAGTATTGCGATACCGATGGCGAAAAAGGCGATCACTGCCGGCACGACCAGCACCTGCGCATACACCGCGCGCGGTTCCATCGGTCCCGTCCATGTCATCAGCGCCCTTCCCCGTTCGAGCGGAGACGGCACTTCCGGCCCCGCCTGCCGGGCACCGATGCGCGCGACGCCGAAGTAAATAAGCGTGTAGAGCGCCGACACCACGATTGCGAACCGCGCCGCGCCGCTGCCCCCGGTGGCAAGGGCGATGAAGCCGAAGAAGATCGCATAGCACGTAAACATCGCCAGCCAGAGCCGGCGCGGAAACTGGAAGCCGTGATTGGCGGGTGCCACAGGCGGGGCGGCGATCGGTGCGAGCGAGGATTCCAGCGCTTCGAGTTCCACGACGGCGTCGGGACGTTCGGCGGCGAGAAATGTGTGATCGTCATACATGGGGAAGGTCCTTTCCAGCACGCGAGCCGACCAGCCCGTCGCGGCGGACGGCAATTCCGGTCAGCAAGCTATCGGCAATCGAGCGGGCGCGCATTGCGACGAGCGAAGTCCCGCCCGGGTCCTCCTCCAGCGCGCGCAGGGTGGCGTAGAACAGCTCCAGCCAATGCGCGAAGTGGCGCTCTTCCAGGCCCGGAATGGCCATGTGCTTGCGCATGGGATTGCCCGAGAATTCGCCGCTGTTGAACAGGATCGAACGCCAGAAGGTCTTCATTCTTCCGAGGTGCTCGGGCCAGTCGTCGATCCGTTCGGCGAAGATCGGGCCGAGCAGATCGTCCTCGCGGATCGCGGCATAGAAGTGCTCGACCATGCGCGAGACGAATGCCTCGTCCACGCCGAGCGCTTCGGCCTCGGCGCGCTTTGCGGCTCGCGCGGCCCGCACTTCCTCGCGGGTACGTTCCTGGACTTGCGACATCGAAGGCTCCGACTCGTTAATAGGTATTTGATATACCTTTTATACCGCTTGCGGGTAAAAGCAATATATAATATGCCGCTTTTATGCAGATGAACCTTCGCACCGATTACGCCCTGCGCGTGCTCATGGCCCTGGCGGCGACCGACCGGATCATCTCGATCGACTGGATCGCCGAACGCTATGCGATTTCCCGCAACCATCTCGCCAAAGTGGCGCAAGATCTGGCGGCGGCGGGCTTCGTCGATACGCAGCGCGGGCGTGGCGGCGGCCTGAGGCTTGCCCGCCCCGCTGCGGAGATCAATGTCGGCGCTGTCGTGCGCTCGCTCGAACATTTCGACGGCTTCGTCGCCTGCATGGGCGGCAAGGCGGAGTGCATGATCGACGGCGCCTGCGGATTGAAACCGGCCCTGGCTGGCGCGCTCGAGGCGTTCCTCACCCATCTCGACGGCTTCACCCTTGCGGATATTGCCGCAGACCGGACCCGGCTGCTCGACCGGCTGACGCCGCAACCGGCCTGACCGCGCTCAGCAGATTTCGGCCGTGTTCTCCGGCGGTGGTCCGGGCGGCATGCGCGCGGGGTGCATGTGGAAGGGATCGCTCTTCAGCTTATGCCGCTCGCCATAGGCCTCGGCGAGCACCGCGAACAGGTGCGGATCGTAGGCAGCAAGATCGGAGTGGTCCAGGATCTGCCGCCCGTCGAAGGCCTGCAGACGGTTGGAATTGAACCAGAACTGCGTCCCCTCGGCCCAGTATTCCTGTATCGTGGTGGTCGTATATTCCTCGAACCACAGGCCGTTCGCCAGCGCATCGGCATAGGCCGCCTCGACTTTGCGATAGAGCGCAGGATCGACTCCCTCGATCGCGAACAGCACATTATGCGCGAATTCGTGGACGAAGATCGTCTCACCGAAATAGCGGCTGATCGGCAAGCCCAGCACGTCCTCTTCCGATCCGACCATCCGCTCGCCGCCGATGCCGCGCGCGCGCTCGTCCCAATATTCCCGGGTGCTCTTCGATCCGATGCGCGCTTCGTAATGCTTGAGCTCGCAGCGCGTCAGGCGCGGATCGTCTCGCGCGGGTTTGGTCCAATGGGCGTTTTCGGGCAAATCGAGCAGCGCCTCGTCGCGCGCGATCAGGGCGACACGGTAGTCATTGGCGGCGAGCCAGGCGGCCAGATCGGGCCGGTGCGCCAGCATGCCGCGCATCATGTCGCGCGCGGCGAACAAGGCTTTGTCGGGCACGCGCGAGGACGAGAGGATCGGAATGCCGTCGGCATCGACATGCTTGCGATAAAAGGGCGCCGCGCCCAGCGTTTCGGGCGGCGTTCCGGCAGCGGTCGCGCAAGAGGCGAGCAGTGCAGCACAGGCAAGGATGGACAGCGACCGCATGGGCGTTGCTATTTGGCAGGAGTCTCTTGTGCCAGGCGGCTCACCAATATGGCCGTGCGCTGTGCCTGACGCGGGATGGAGCGCAAATCGACCGTTTCCCCTTTGGCATGGCTACCGCTGCCCGCTGGCCCCATGCCCGCAAGCCCATCGACGTAGGGCGCGACGAAACTGATGTCGGCAGCCCCGCGGCGCGAGGGCGGATAAGGCGCCATCGCCTCGCGCCCGAGATCGGCATTCACGGCATTGAGCTTGTCCAGAAGCGCCGCATTGCCGCGGGTCGGCGCCATTGGGGGATAGCGGAATTCGATTCTGATTTCGGCATTGGTGCCGGGCAGGTGATCGGCGACGATCGCGCGCATTTTCTCCGCCGCCCGCTCGTTCTGCTCGGGCGTCAGCGCGCGCAGATCGCCGCGTGCCACAGCGCTCGACGGGATGATGTTGGTCTTGCCGCTGGTGGTGGCGGAAAGGCCGTCCTCGCCCAATTCCGCCGGGGTCCCGCCCGCCATGAAGCCGACATTATAGGTGAGATTCTCCTCCGGCAGATCGCGGCGGAAGGTGTCGAGAATGCGCACCATTTCGTAGATCGCGCCATATCCCGCATGATCGGAGAAGATGCCCGAGCTGTGCCCGCTCCTCGCGCTGGTGGTCAGCGTCCAGCTCCCCGAAGACCGCCGCGCAATCACGCCCGCGTCCTTGCCATCGAGGACCGACAGCCCCTCGAACCCCAGCGCGACATCGGCCCATTTTCCCGCCTCGATCAAATCCGCGCGCGCAGCCTCCAGAGGCTCGCCCGCATCCTCTTCGTCACCCGTCAGCGCGACCACGATATTGGCGCCTTCGAGCGTGCCCGCCGCCTTCATCGCGCGCAGGGCGGAAAGGATCACCACCACCCCGCCCTTATCGTCGACCACGCCCGGCCCTGTCGCCTGATCGCCCTCGCGCACGAAACCGGTGAAGGAGAAATCGGGCTCGAACACCGTGTCGAGATGCCCGATCAGCAGCATTTTGGTAGTGCCGGGGGTACCCTCATGCCGCGCAAACAGATGCCCCGCGCGGCCTTCAGCCGACTGGTCGATCCACTCGGTGGTCATGCCCAACGCCTCGAACTCGGGCACCAGCACATCGGCCACTGCCTTCACGCCCGCATGGTTATGCGTGCCTGAGTTGATGAGAGTAATCTGTTCGAGCAGCGCCGCATCGCGCTCGAATCCGCTCTCGACGGTCTCGACAATGGCCTGCTCGGGCGCGGTGAGCTGGGCGGCAGCGGGGGAAGCGAAGGAGGCCGCGATTGCGAGCATAGGGAGAACGAAACGCATCGCACGAATTGACGGTTTCGATCACCGCAAGTCAATGCGTTTGCCGCAAATACCAAATTTTGGTATCGCTGGCGAATGGCCGCCAAGAACACCTCTATCGCCTTGGGAGAGCGCTTCGCGGAATACACCCGTAAGAAGGTCGAATCCGGCGAATATGCTTCGACCAGTGAAGTGATCCGCGATGCCCTGCGCCTGCATGAAGAACGCGCGCAGTTCCGTTCGAGACTGTTGGAACGAATCGATCAAGGGCTGGCCAGCCCGATCGACGAAGATTTCGACATCGATCAATGGTTCGAGGGCGAATTCGGCGAAGGATGAGGAAACTTGTCTATCGCGCGGCAGCCTCGGCCGAATTGCGCCGTATCGCGCGCTATACGCAACGCGAATGGGGTAGAAAACAAGCGCGCAGGTATGCGGCGCAACTGCGCCAGCGGATCAAATCGCTCCGTGAGTATCCGTTACGCTATCCGGAAGTCGCCGGTCGGGCGGGTATCCGGGAATTGCGCTGCGGCCAGCATCTGGTGTTCTACCGCGTGTCTGACGAAACGATTGAGGTCGTGAATGTCGTGCATGTGGCGCGGGATTGGGAGGCGTGGCTATAGATCACGCTATAAGATGCGTTGGAGCTCTCAACTGATTGGCAAATGAGCTTTGGCCGCTCTTTCGAATGCTGATCGCTAACCGCAGCGAACAAGATGTACTGGTATTGCCTCTCGGGCACGCGGGGAGCGCTCTAGAACTTGCTTCACAAATTTGAAATCCTTCAGGTTCGAGAACACCTTCGATGATGCCCAGAAGACCTGTAGAGCATTTAAATTGATCACATTCTCATCATCAGCTTGCAAAGGTTCTCCGAGACGAAGCGACCGGTAGAGACGCATGCCCTTCTGGAGACACCTCTCCACAGTAGCATGCTCG
>CAMYIQ010000002.1 GCA_947258465.1 uncultured Erythrobacter sp. | reverse complement strand
CTCTCAGTTGGAGAGAGGAGATCTGACTCTTTCCGAGAAATGGTTAGCAAAATTGGCGTTCGTGTACGGCACTACACCGGGTGTCCTGCTGGATTCAGGGCCTGAGGTGCAAAAACGCTCCCCCATCATCCGCGTCACGGCCATGCCGACCGACCTCAACCCCTATGGAGGGGTGTTCGGCGGGTGGCTGATGAGCCAGATGGCGCTGGGCGCGGGTTCGCTCGCCAGTCGGCATGGCAAGGGCAAGGCGGTGGTCGTCTCGGCCACGGATTTCGCCTTTCCCGGCGCGATGCAAGTGGGGGACGAATTGTCGGTCTATTGCGACATCGCTGCCACCGGAAACACCTCGCTCACCATCGCCGCCGAAGCCATCGCCCGCGAGCGCAATGGCGAGGCTGAGACCAGGGTGGCGCAGGGCACGTTCAAATTCGTCCTGCTCGACGAGAACGACCGCCCGCGCGCGGTCGCGGAGCGGTGGGCATGATCGCCGCGCTGCTCCTTTCGCTGGGGACAGTCAGCGGCCCGCCTGCTCCCGAGGCCGAGACCTATCCCGAAGCTCGTGCGCCGATGATCGGTCTCGACGGGCCGGGCCTCGATGCGTGCGGCGGGCTTGGCCGGGTCGGTGGAATGTACCGCAAGCAGGTCATCCGCGACGCGCCCGAAGAAGCCGCGCGCACCAGCGACACATTCGAGCAGAGCACGCTTGTCTGGCTGTGCGAGGCCGAGGGCAACTGGCAGGGCGTGGTCTATGCGAGCGGTGAATTTCAGGAGCCCGGCGATTGCCGCGTCAGCAGTCCGGTGGCCGAGCCGCGCGCCTATGACGGGCCGTGCCGCGCCGGTTGGGTGCTGGCGAAAGATGTAGAATTTCTCGCCGGGTAAGCGGCAAACCATTTCGGAGTTATCATGGCTGACACCTACGACGTCATCGTTCTCGGTTCCGGACCCGGCGGCTATGTCGCGGCGATCCGCTGCGCGCAGCTGGGGCTGAAAACCGCCATCGTTGAGCGCGAGCTGCTCGGCGGTATTTGTTTGAACTGGGGCTGTATCCCGACCAAGGCGCTACTGCGTTCGGCTGAAATCCTGCATTATGCCCAGCATGCCAAGGATTATGGCCTCAAGATCGCGGGCGCGATCGAGGCCGATCTTGAAGCTGTCGTGAAGCGCAGCCGCGGCGTGGCCAAGCAGCTCAATCGCGGCGTCACCGGGCTGATGAAGAAGAACAAGATTTCCGTGCATATGGGCGAGGGGACGCTGACCGGGCCGACCAGCCTCACCGTGAAGGGCGAGAAGGGTGAAGAGAAGCTCACCGCCAAGCACGTGATCGTCGCCACCGGCGCGCGCGCCCGCGACCTGCCTTTCGCCCCGGCCGACGGCAAGCGCGTGTGGACCTATCGCCATGCGATGACCCCGCCCGAAATGCCCAAGAAGCTGCTCGTCATTGGATCGGGCGCGATCGGCATCGAGTTCGCCAGCTTCTACAACGACATGGGCTGCGACGTGACTGTGGTCGAGATGCTCGACCGGATCGTGCCGGTGGAAGACAAGGACGTCTCCGCCTTTCTCGAAAAGAGCCTGACCAAGCAGGGCATGACGATCATGACCGGCGCCGGGGTCGAGGATCTGCAAGTCTCAGACAAGGGCGTTAAGGCCAAGATCAAGGCCAAAGACGGCAAGGTCTCCGAAACCGAGTTCAGCCATTGCATCGTGGCCATCGGCATCGTGCCCAACACGGAGAATATCGGGCTCGACAAGCTGGCCGAGATGGATCGCGGTTTCATCCAGATCGACGATTACGGCCGCACCAAGTCGAAGGGGCTCTGGGCCATTGGCGATTGCACACCCGGCCCGTGGCTGGCGCATAAGGCGAGTCACGAGGGCGTCACCTGCGCCGAGGCGATTGCCAAGGAACTGGGCAACAAGGATGTCCACCCCCATCCGCTCGACCGGGGCAACATTCCGGGTTGCACCTACTGCCACCCGCAGATCGCCAGCGTCGGCCTGACCGAGGCTAAGGCCAAGGAAGCGGGTTACGAGGTCAAGGCGGGCACCTTTCCCTTCATCGGCAATGGCAAGGCCATCGCGCTGGGCGAGGCGGACGGCTTCGTGAAGACCGTGTTCGACGCGAAGACGGGCGAGCTGCTCGGCGCGCATATGGTCGGCGCCGAAGTGACCGAGATGATCCAGGGCTTCGTCGTCGGCAAGACGCTGGAGACGACCGAAGCGGAATTGATGCAGACCGTGTTCCCGCACCCGACGATCAGCGAAAGCATGCATGAAAGCGTGCTTGCGAGCTACGGTCGGGCGCTGCATATCTGACCAGATATAGGGGGAGGGCGAGACTACAGTGACCGGGTTCCTGATCCTCGCCTTCCTCATCCTCATCGCCGGGGTGGTGGCGGTGCCATTGGCAAGCCGCTTCGGATTGGGTTCGGTGCTCGGCTATCTGCTCGCCGGAATGGCGATCTCGCCGGTGCTTGCCTCGCTCAAGGTCGATGTCGAGGCGCTGCAGGTCTTTGCCGAATTCGGTGTGGTGATGATGCTGTTCATCATCGGGCTCGAAATGGAACCCAGGCGGCTGTGGGCGATGCGCGGCAAGCTCGCCGGGCTCGGCGGTGGCCAGGTCCTGCTGACCACTCTGGTCATTACCGGTATCGCGCTGATCGATCGCCAGCCCTGGCAGACGGCGCTCGCGATCGGAATGGTGCTCGCCCTCAGCTCGACGGCGATTATCGTCCAGACACTGACCGAGAAGGGCCTGCTCAAGACCGAGGGCGGCGAGGCCAGTTTCTCGGTGCTGCTGGTGCAAGACGTCGCAGTGATCCCGATTCTGGCACTGCTGCCGCTGCTGGCGCTGCCCGACCTCGCGGCAGGGGCGGTGGCTCATGGTGGGGGCGGTGCGCATGGTGGCATCGACCTCACCGCGCGCATGTCCGGATGGCTGGCAGGCGTCACCAGGATCGGCGCTGTTGCGGCGGTGATCGCCATTGGAATCTATGCGATCCGGCCGCTGTTCCGTTACATCGCCAAGGCAAACCTGCGCGAACTGTTCACGGCCGCCGCGCTGATGGTCGTTATCGGGATCGCGCTGCTGATGACTCTCGTCGGGCTCTCGCCCGCACTTGGCGCCTTCGTGGCCGGAGTGGTGCTTGCAACCAGCGAATACCGTCATGAGCTCGAAAGCGACATCAACCCGTTCAAGGGCCTGCTGCTGGGGCTGTTCTTCATCACTGTCGGCGCGGGGATCGACTTCGTTCTTGCCAGCACAATCTGGCAATCGGTGGTATTCTGGGCCGCTGTGACGATCGCGGCCAAGATGGCGGTGCTGCTGGCTGTTGGCTGGTTCTACGGCTTGCGGAGGCAGGCCCTGTGGCTGTTCTGCCTGAGCCTGCCCCAGGCGGGCGAATTCGCCTTCGTACTGATCGCCTTTGCGGTCGGGAACGCCGTGTTCGACCAGGCCTTCGCCGATCAATTGCTGCTGATCGTGACGCTGACCATGCTCGCCACACCGCTGCTCTTCATCCTGTACGATAAGCTGATCGCCCATGCCTATTGCACCAGCCAGGCCCCCGACGAGGCCGACGCGATCGACGAGGAAAACCCGATTATCATTGCCGGGCGAGGGCGCGTAGGCGGGATCGTCGATCGCATGCTCGATGCTGCCGGGCACCGCGCGACCGTGATCGATTACAACAGCCAGCATCTGGAGAATCTGAAGAAGTTCGGGATCACCACCTATTACGGCGATGCGACGCGCCCCGACCTGCTGGCAAGCGCCGGGATCGAGCGGGCGCGCATATTGGTGGTTGCGCTGGACGAGCGTCAGCAGATCGACAAGCTGGTCCGTTATGCCTGCGAAACCTTTCCGAACCTTCATGTGGTGGCCCGCGCGAAAGATCGCGACCATGTCTATCACCTATGGGCGATGGGATGCCGGGACATTGTTCGGGAGACTTACGACAGCGCACTGCGTATCGGCCGCTCGGTTTACGAGGCGCTGGGCCATGACCGCCAGGCGGCGATTGCCATGGTAGAAGCGTTCGAGGACATGGACAGATCGTCGATGCGCGAAGTCGCCGATGCCTACCGCCTGGACATACCGCCCTACGAAAACGAGGAGCTGCTGGCCAAGATCAGGGAACTGAAGGCCGAATGGGACCCGAAATTGCGCGACGCGATGGATGACATCGCGGGAAGAGGGAACTGACACCTGTCGCGCCGCGATCCGGCGACAAGGATCGAGCGTTCCCGTGATGTCTGGCGAGGTCTTCGTTCGCGCGGTTCAGAAAACTTCCCTCGATCGCATGGCTCGCGCGCCTTGCCACCGGGCCGGGACAGGGCTGAAGATCGCACCGAAGGCGACGACTTCCCTGACCGTGGAAGGATGACCGCCACAATTTCCAAGCCATCGTCTTGCCCGAGGATGGCGCGAAGCTGTGCGACCTGACCGCCTACACCCGCGATCTCATACAACAGGTTGAGGTCGACCTTGCCCCGATCGGCTTCGGCCGACAAGTGCGCAAGGCCATCGACCAGTCCCGTGAGCATCGTATCGAATAGGGTGAGGCCACCCGGGCGCAGAATGGCCGTCTGTTTATCACGAGGTTACGGAGTAGCCACGGATTTTAGCGCCTTGACAGAAGAGGTCATAGGGAATTATGGAATGATCATTCCTTAATTGATGAGATTGATCATGGCCCGCCCTCGAGAGTTTGATGAAGACCGCGTGCTCGATGCCGCCATGCATACCTTTTGGCGCAAGGGCTATGAGGGGACTTCGGCACAAGACCTTGTTGACGCCACTGGGCTGGGACGCGGGAG
>CAMYIQ010000001.1 GCA_947258465.1 uncultured Erythrobacter sp. | reverse complement strand
GGGCGGCTTTGCTACCGGGTTGATGCTCAAGGACCTGAAGCTGGCAATGGAGGCGGCCGAAACCGCCAATGCCTCCACCCCGCTCGGGCACCACGCCAAGGAACTCTACGAACAGTTCGCCGAGGAAAACGCGGGGCTCGACTTCTCGGCGATCATCAAGACGCTCTGATTTCGGCCAGCACCCGCGCGAGCCATTCGCGCGGGGCCTTGCGGCGCCCCACATCGGCAACGAATTCCTGCCCGCGCGCGACGCTCTGCAACTGCCCGCCGCGCAGCCAGCGCTCCGCCCGGTCATGATAGCTCAGGCCGCCGCGCTGGAGCCAATCGGGCCGGTTCCATAGCGATGGCGGCCCGCCGGGAACGGTGAGGCGCAAGCCATCGGCGGCATGGCGGGCCTCCGCGCCCGGCCCAGCATAGATCGCGTCGTTCGCGGCATGCAGCGCAAGCGCATGCGGATGGCCATGCTCCACCAGATAGTCGGGAACGCCCTGCGTCAGATCGACGATCTCCTCGACCTCCATATAGCCGAAGATGCGGTGATGCGGCTCACCGCCTTCCTCGCGGTACAGGCCGAAGAACAGAAACACATCGCCCACCCCGACGCCCTGATTGGCCAGGTGCGTCTGCGCCGCGCCGCACTGGCCGAACAGGCAGGTGCCGTCGGGAAGGAACATCGGATCGTGGTGGCACAAATCGCCCGCGCCTAAACGTCCACGGCTGGCCTTCGCGGCATGTTCGCCCAGTCCCAAATCGCCATAGGTGGTGCGCGAGGCCGCCCCTGCCGGAATCGGCAGGCTGACCGGACGGCCAGCGACGATCGGCGACGGGCCGCCGCCTGCCGCGCTGTCGAAGCCCTTGCGAGAAAAGATGATCCGCATCCCCGCCCCGTGCCCGAGCGCGTGGAGAGTGACAACCGCGCCATTCGCGCCTATCTGCGCGGCCATGACTGACGAGAACAAGGGCAAGGTGACCGCGCTCATCATGGCGGGAAAGCGTTCGGGCGTGCTCGATCCGCTTGCCGAACGTGCCGGCGTGGCCCAGAAATGCGTGGTTCCGGTCGGCGGGATGCCGATGATCGAGCGCGTGGTGATGAACGTCGCGGCCAGCCCGCGCATCGGCGAAATCCGCGTGGTCGCGCACGAGCCCGACGAGATCGCCGCGATTCCCTCGATCGCCAAGCTGGTCGATGAAGGCCGACTGGTGTTCAAGCCGGGGGCCTTCAACCTCGTCGACAGCGTTTTCGCGGGAGCCGAGGGCGCGAGCTATCCGATCCTCATCACCACGGCCGACAATTGCCTGTGGCTGCCCGAGGATTTCACCGAATTCGCCGACAAGGCGATCGCCAGCGGGACCGGTGCGGCCGCCGCATTGGCGCGCAAGGAAGACGTGATGGCCGCCGATCCGCAGGGACAGGCCAAGTTCTACGAATTCTCCGATGGCGGATACTCGAACTGCAACGCCTACTGGATCGGCAATGCCAAGGCGCTTTCCGCCGCCGAAATCATGCGTGGTGGCGGGCAGTTCGTGAAATTTCCCGGCCGCATCGCCAAGGCCTTCGGGGTGATCAATCTGATCCGCTTCTTCCTCGGCTGGGGCACGAAGGAAAAGCTCTTTGCGCAAGTGTCGCGCCGGTTCGGTTTCGAGCTTAAACCGCTGGTGATGAGCCATGGTTACTGTGCGATCGACGTCGACAACGAACGCACTTTCGAAGTGACGGAAAAGCTGCTCGTCAAGCGGCTGGCGACCGCCTGATACCTGCACCGGACCGATGCACCGTCTGATCCGCAATATCGGCTGGCTCCTGACGGGCCGCGGCGTCAATGCCGTGCTGAGCATCGTCTATCTCGCCTTGGCCACGCGGACACTGGGCCTCGACCATTTCGGCTATTTCGCGATCATTCTCGCGCTCGGCCAGACTGTGACCGGCCTCGCCAATTTCCAGACCTGGCAATTCGTGGTGCGCTGGGGAGTGGGCGAAGACGGCCCCGGGGATGCGACCGGCTTCGCGATCGCGCTCGATATGCTGTCGGTCGCGCTGGGCCTGGTGCTGGCGGCGGCGCTTGTCTCGTCCGCTCCGTTATGGCTGCCCCTGCCCCGGGACCTGCTTCCGGTCGCGTTCGGCTATTGCGTGGTCGCCCTGTTGTCGATCCGCACCACGCCCACCGGCCTGCTGCGTCTGCGCTTTGCCTATGCGCGGGCGACGGCGGCGGAATCGGTTCAGCCCATTGTGCGTGCGGCAGGGGCCGGGATCGCGGCGGTGGCCATGCCCACCGTCACCGGTTTCGTCCTGGCCTGGGCGGCAGCGGAAATCGCAGTGGCGACGGCGCTGTGGATCGCGGCTTCGAAACAGGAACGGATCGACTTGTCGCGCATCAGCTTCCGCCGGATTCCGCGCGCGCATCCCGGTGCCTGGCGCTTCGTCTGGTCGACCAATATGTCGGGCAGTCTCAATGTTGGATCGAAGCAGGTCCTGATCCTGCTGGTCGGCGCGATCGGCGGCGAAACCGCCGCGGGCGGCTTCCGTGTCGCCAGCCAGTTGGGACAGGCGCTTGTCAGCCTGGCGCAGACCGTGTCCAAAGCCATCTATCCCGAGTTGGTCCACGCGCAGGATACCGCGCACGACATGGCCCGGCGCATGGCGAACATTGCCCTGATCGCCGGGGTGCTGGCGGTTCTGGTGACGCTGTTCTTCGGCCGGACCGCGCTGGCCCTGATCGCCGGGCCGGAATTCCGCGTATTCTGGACGATGGTAATCCTCGCCATTGCCGGGGCGATCGAGCTGGTCGGGGCGAGCCTGGAATCGCTCCTGGTCAGCGCGGGCCGCGCGGGGACGGCATTCTTCATCCGCGCAATTCCTACACTTATCGGGCTGGCACTGCTCGATGTGGCCATGGGTTGGAACGGCACCAAGGGCGCGGCTTTTACCGTACTCGGCTCCTCCGCCCTGTCGGTGATCGGCTTCTGGGTGGCGATCATCTCGCTGTCGCAGATCACCATCACCGTCAAACCGAAGGCCGATCTCCCGCCGAAAGCCTAGGGGCTGGCCGAGGTCGGGTTGCGGCGATCGGACAAACCGATCCTGCCTTGCTGGTCCAGCGCGGCAGACAAGGGGCGTTTGCCGCGTGGCCGTCAGGTCAGGCCATGTCGGGATCGTTCCAGGCCAGGATGGGCTTTCTGGCTGCCTGGGTTTCGTCGAGGCGGCGCCGCGGCGCATAATGCGGCGCGGTCTTGAGGCTTTCATCCCCCGACTTGGCCCGTTCGGCAACGCTGCGCAGGGCCATGATGAACTGGTCGAGCGCTGCCTTGCTCTCGGTTTCCGTCGGCTCGACCAGCATCGCGCCATGCACCACCAGCGGGAAATACATGGTCATCGGGTGATAGCCCTCGTCGATCAGCGCCTTGGCCAGATCGAGTGTGGAGAGGCCTTCGGCGAAGCCTTTGTCGCTGAACAGCGCCTCGTGCATGCACGGCCCGCTATGGCCAAAGGGCGCCTCAAGCACATCCTCCAGGCTGCGCAGCACGTAATTTGCATTGAGCACCGCGTCCTCGGCGACCTGTTTCAACCCGTCGGCGCCATGGCTGAGCATATAGGCCAGCGCGCGGGTGAACATGCCCATCTGCCCGTGAAAGGCGGTCATGCGTCCGAAGGCCTTGGTGTGGTCGAACTCGGCCGCGTTCTCTTCCTCGACGAGATGAACCACGCCGTCGCCGTCACGCGCCGTGAAAGGCAGGGGTCCGTAGGGCGCGAGCGCTTCCGACAGCACCACCGGGCCGGAACCCGGCCCACCGCCGCCATGCGGGGTGGAGAAGGTTTTATGCAGGTTGATGTGCATGGCATCGACGCCGAGATCGCCCGGGCGCACCTTGCCGACGATGGCGTTGAAATTTGCCCCGTCGCAATAGACGAAGCCGCCGGCTTCGTGGACCGCATCGGAGATCGCCTTCATGTCCGGCTCGAACAGGCCGCACGTGTTGGGATTGGTAATCATCACTCCGGCGACGTCGGGACCGAGCCGCGCTTTCAGCGCTTCAAGGTCCACCCGGCCTGCGGGCGTCGCCGGGATATCTTCGACCTTATAGCCCGCGAAGGCTGCGGTGGCAGGATTGGTGCCATGCGCGCTTTCTGGCACGAGGATGACCTCGCGCGCATCGCCGCGCGCCTCGAGAGCGGCGCGGATGCACAGAATGCCGCACAGCTCGCCATGTGCGCCCGCCTTGGGACTCATCGCAACGCCGTGCATGCCGGTCAGATCGATCAGCCAGTGGGCCAGCTCGTTGATGACTTCGAGCGCACCGCGCACCGTGTCGACCGGCTGCAAGGGATGGACATCGGCAAAGCCGGGCATGCGCGCGACTTTCTCGTTGAGCCGCGGATTGTGCTTCATCGTGCACGAGCCGAGCGGGAAGAGGCCGAGGTCGATCGCGTAATTCTGGCGCGACAGGCGCGTGTAGTGCCGCACCGTTTCGGGTTCGGAGAGGCCGGGCAAGCCGATGGTCTCGGCCCGGTCGAACCCGCCGAGGCGGTTCGCGCCACCCTGCGGTTCGGGCAGGTCTACGCCGGTCGTCTCGGCGTGACCGATCTCGAAGATCAGCGGTTCTTCGAGCATCAGCGCGCGGTTGCCGGTGGCGGTGTCGGGACCGCTCATCGCATTGTGGCCTTCGACCGGGGTGCCGGGCTTCCAGCCCGAGGCGTTGGGCGCGTTCATGCCAATTCTCCTTCGAGAGCGGAGGCGAGCGTTTCGATATCCTCCTCGCTCGTGGTCTCGGTCACGGCGACCAGCAGGCCGTCGGCAAGTTCGGGATTGTCGGGGAAGAGCCGGCCAAGCGAGACTCCCGCCAGCACGCCCTTATCGGCCAGCGCGCGCACGATCTTGCGGGCATCCATGCCGAGCCTGATGGTGAACTCGTTAAAGAAGCTGTCGTTGAGCAGCCTGACGCCGGGCACCTTGGCCAGTCTGTCGGCGGCAAGGCAGGCGAGGCGGTGGTTTTCCATCGCCATCCGGCGCAGGCCCTTTTCGCCCAGCAGCGTCATATGGACACTGAAGGCGAGCGCGCAGAGGCCCGAATTGGTGCAGATATTGCTGGTCGCCTTCTCGCGGCGGATGTGCTGCTCGCGGGTCGAGAGGGTGAGCACGAAACCGCGCTTGCCTTCCGCGTCCGCTGTCTCGCCGCACAGGCGGCCCGGCATCATCCGGACGTGCTTCTCGTCGCGCACGGCGAAGAGCCCGAGATAGGGGCCGCCAAACTGCAAGCCGACGCCGATCGCCTGGCCTTCGCCGACGACGATATCAGCGCCGAGTTCGCCCGGCGACTTGATCGCACCCAGGGCCACGGGTTCGGTATTCACCGCGATCAGCAGAGCGCCTTTCTCGTGGGCGGCTTCGGCAATGCGCGCAAGGTCGGGCAGGCGGCCGAGGATATCGGGATACTGTACCACGACGCAGCTTGTGTTCTCGTCGATCCGGGCGATCAGACCGTCGTCATCGGGCTTCGCCGCAAGGCTCGGCGGGGCGCCGGCAATCTCGTCCTCGGTGAATTTGGCCATGGTCCGCACCACTTCGGCATAGTGCGGATGAAGCGCGCCGGAGAGCACGACCTTGCGTTTCTTGCCGCGTGCCACACGCCCGGCCATCGCCACCGCTTCCCAGCAGGCGGTCGAGCCATCATACATCGACGCATTGGCCACCGCGCACCCATAAAGCCGTGCCACCTGCGTCTGAAACTCGAACAGCATCTGCAGCGTGCCCTGCGCGATTTCCGGCTGGTAGGGCGTGTAGGCGGTCAGGAACTCGCCGCGCTGGATGATGTGGTCGACGCTGGCCGGGATGTGATGCTTGTAGGCCCCTGCCCCCAGAAAAAACGCCGCATCGGAAGCCGCGAGATTCTTCTTCGACAGCCGCCGCATGTGCTTTTCGACCGCCATTTCGGAAGCGTGCATCGGCAGGCCCTCGATCGGGCCGGAAAGCCGCGCTTCCTCGGGCACGTCCGAAAACAGTGCATCGATGTCGGCCGCGCCGACTTTCTCGAGCATGTCCGAACGATCGGTATCGGTCAGGGGTAGGTAGCGCATTTCAAAATCCCGTCATCCCAGCGAAAGCTGGGATTTGGTGCAGCGAAGTCCGACCAGGCGGACAGCGATCCCAGCTTTCGCTGGGGTGACGAATGTTAGAGCCCGTCGCAAAAGCTCTTATAGGCGGCCTCGTCCATCAGCCCGTCGAGCTGCGACTTGTCGCCAACGGTCATGCGGAAGAACCAGCCATCGCTTTCCGGCGCGGTGTTGACCAGCGCGGGATCGTCTTCGAGCGCCTCGTTGGCTTCCGTCACTTCGCCGTCGATCGGAGCGTAGACATCGCTTGCGGCCTTGACGCTTTCGACAACCGCCGCGTCGCCGCCCTTGCTAAGCGCGGTGCCCGAACCCGGCAATTCGACGAAGACGATATCGCCGAGCTGCCCCTGCGCATAATCGGTAATGCCAATGGTGGCCGTGTCGCCGTCGACGTCGATCCACTCATGCTCATCGGTGAAATATCGGGCCATCTCTCTCACTTTCCTCTGTGATAGCGGTGGGGGACGAAAGGCAGCTTCGCCACCTTCGTCGGCAATCTCTTGTTACGAACCTCGACTTCGAGTTCGGTTCCCTCGTCGGCGAGCGCGGTATCGACATAGCCCATCGCGATGGGCCGCTCGAGCGTGGGCGAAAATCCGCCGCTGGTAACGCGGCCCACCTGCGTATCGCCGGAATAGATCGAGGCGCCCTCGCGCGCGGGCATGCGGCCTTCGATGGCGAGACCGACGCGTTTCTGCGCGGGGCCGCGATCGAGCACTTTCATCACTTCCCCGTGCCCCATCCAGCCGCCTTCCTCGCGTCGACGCTTGGTCAGCGCGAAGCCGAGATCGGCGGACACGGGATCGGTTTCGGTGGTGATGTCGTGGCCGTAGAGCGGCAGGCCCGCTTCGAGGCGCAGACTGTCGCGCGCGCCCAGGCCGATCGGGCGCACTTCGATCTCGGCGCAGAGACGGTCGGCGAGGCTTTCGGCGAACTGGGCGGGGACCGAGATTTCGAAACCGTCCTCGCCGGTATAGCCCGAACGCGTAATGCGCAGGGGCCATTCGCCGAAATCGTGAATCACGCTTTCCATGAAGACCATGTCGTCGATGACATTGCGCATCACCCGGTTGAGCGCGGTCGCCGCATTCGGCCCCTGCACCGCGATCAACGCATGGTCGTCCATATGGGTGAGCGTCACATCGTCATCGAGATGTTCGCGCAAATGGGCGATATCGTCCCATTTGGTCGCGCCATTGACCACGAGGTAATAGGCCGGTTCGCCCCAATGCCCTTCGGTGCCTTCCTCTTCGTCGCCTTCGATCCAGGGGGTGGCGTTGGTGACCATCAGATCGTCGAGGATGCCGCCATTCTCGTCGACCAGCAGCGAGTAGCGCACCTTGCCGGGCTTCAGCGATGCGATCGCGCCGGGAAGAAGTTTTTCAAGCTCCTCGGCGGCCCTTTCCCCGCTGACCAGCAATTGGCCCATATGGCTGACGTCGAACAGGCCCGCCTGCTGCCGGGTCCAATTGTGTTCGGCCACGATGCCCTCGAACTGAATCGGCATGTGATAGCCCGCGAAGGGCACCATGCGCGCGCCCTTGCGGCGATGCCAGGCATCCAGCGGCAGCGTTTCGATTTCGGCAATCCGGTCTTCGGTATCGTCGCTCAAGTCCCGTCCTTCGCAAGCATGGGTGCGCCGGCACAGATGCGCGCACGTAAAATCCATGCCCCCTCTGTCGGGAAACCTGAGAGACTGACGCGCGGATGAGCACGCTTACCCCTTCGGTGGCCCGGCGAACGCCGGGCGCTTTCCAGAGTGTCGATGGCCTGCACGGTCCGTTTAGCCTGAGAGTTTCCGGGGCGGTTGCTCCTTCGGCGCCGGATGACTGCTGCCACCCGATCTCTCCCGTGCACGCCCGCCGCAGAATCGCTCCCACGGCCGACATGCTATGCCCTGCGCGATTGTGCGCGCGCGGTCAATCGCGAGTTGAGATCGCACGCGGTTCGCAGCACAGCAAATGGCAGTCGGACACGAAAATCCGGGCCATTGCTCTCCCGCCATCCCGCGCGCCTGCGCAGCGCGCTATGCTTCGATCTGAGACTGGGCCGAATATGGCCGAAAATCTCCGTTCGTCAGTCGAGATTGGGTCTGAGCCATCTTTCTGCCGTCGCCAGGTCCGCGCCGCGTCGCCGCGCATAGTCTTCCAGCTGGTCGCGCCCGATCCGCGCCACCCCGAAATACTGGGCTTCGGGATGGCCGAAGTAGAACCCGCTGACCGCCGCCGTGGGATACATGGCGAAATTCTCGGTTAGCGTTATGCCGGTGTTCGCTTCGGCATCGAGCAGCTCGAACAGGATCGGTTTGAGGCTGTGATCGGGGCAAGCGGGATAGCCCGGCGCCGGCCGAATGCCGCGATACCGCTCTTTGATCAGAGCTTCGTTGGTCAACTGCTCCTGCGGGGCATAGCCCCACAGATCGGTGCGGACATGCTGGTGCAGCCGCTCGGCGAAAGCTTCGGCGAAGCGATCGGCCAGCGCCTTCAGGAGGATGTCCGAATAATCGTCCTTGTCGGCGATGAAACGTTTCGAATGTTCTTCGATTCCGTGAATGCCGACCGCGAAGCCGCCGATCCAGTCGCCCGCCGGGTCGATGAAATCCGCCAGGCACATATTCGCCCGGTCGCGCGATTTCTTCACCTGCTGGCGCAGGAAGGGGAGGACGACATGCTCTTCGCGATTGACGCGGTGAATGGTCACATCGTCTCCGTCGCGCGCACAGGGCCAGAACCCTGCCACACCCTTGGCCACCAGCCATTTCTCGGCGATGATCCGGTCGAGCATGGCGTTGGCATCGTCGAACAATTGCCGCGCGGTCTCGCCCACCACATCGTCGGTCAGGATGGCGGGATAATTGCCGTGCAGTTCCCACGCGCGGAAGAACGGCGTCCAGTCGATATAATCGCGCAGCTCGGCGAGGTCCCAGTCATCGAAGGCATGGACACCGGGCTGGAGCGGGGGCGCGGCCTTGTCGCTGAGATAGGCATCGAAGAAGTTCGCGCGCGCTTCATCGAGGCTCAGGAGCACGCTCTGTCCCTTGCCTTCGCGCGCGGCGCGGACCTTCGTGTATTCCGCCGCGGTCGTTTCGACGAATTCGTCGCGCTGCGTGTCGGAAAGGAGGCGGCTGGCAACCCCCACCGCGCGGCTCGCGTCGAGAACGTGGATCACCGGCCCCTCATAGGCCGGTTCGATGCGCAGCGCGGTGTGGACCTTGCTGGTGGTCGCCCCACCGATCAGCAAAGGCATGGTCATTTCGGCGCGCTGCATCTCTTCCGCAACCGTCACCATTTCGTCGAGCGAGGGGGTGATCAGCCCGGAAAGCCCGATCATGTCGGCCCCGTTCTCGTTGGCGGCCGCAAGGATGTTCTGCCAAGGCGCCATCACGCCGAGGTCGATCACCTCGTACCCATTGCATTGCAGAACCACGCCGACGATGTTCTTGCCGATGTCGTGAACGTCGCCCTTGACCGTGGCCATGACGATCTTGCCCTTGGACTGGTCGGCGAGGCCCGATGCTTCTTTCTCCGCCTCGATGAAGGGAATGAGGTGAGCCACGGCCTTCTTCATGACGCGGGCCGATTTCACCACCTGCGGCAGGAACATCTTGCCCGAACCGAACAGGTCGCCGACCACGTTCATCCCGTCCATCAGCGGGCCTTCGATGACTTCGATCGGGCGCCCGCCGGAAGCGAAGACGAGTTCGCGCGCTTCTTCGGTATCGGCGACGACATGGGCATCGATACCCTTGACCAGCGCATGTTCCAGACGGCGCTTGACGTCCCAGCCACGCCATTCCTCGGCGGCTTTTTCTTCGGCCGCGCTCTTGCCCTTGTAGCTTTCGGCAAGCTCGATCAACCGCTCGGTCGCATCGGCGCGGCGCATCAGGATCACATCCTCGCAGGCTTCGCGCAATTGCGGGTCGATCTGGTCGTAGACATCGAGCTGCCCGGCATTGACGATCGCCATGTCGAGCCCTGCGGGGATCGCGTGATAGAGAAACACCGAATGCATCGCCCGGCGCACGGTCTCATTGCCGCGGAAGCTGAAGCTGAGGTTGGACAACCCGCCGCTGGTCTTGGCGTGCGGGCAGCGCGCCTTGATTTCCTCGACTGCTTCGATGAAGTCGAGGCCGTAGCGGTCGTGTTCCTCGATCCCCGTCGCCACAGCGAAGATGTTGGGATCGAAAATGATGTCTTCGGGCGGGAAACCAATGCCTGTCAGCAGCTCGTAGGCGCGGGTGCAGATTTGCACCTTACGCGCCTTGGTATCGGCCTGCCCGCTCTCGTCGAAGGCCATCACCACCGCCGCCGCGCCATAATCCATGCATTTGCGGGCATGGGCGAGGAACTCTTCCTCCCCCTCCTTCATGCTGATCGAATTCACGATCGGCTTGCCCGATACGCATTTCAGGCCCGCCTCGATCACATCCCATTTGGAACTGTCGATCATCACCGGAACCCGCGCGATGTCGGGTTCGGCGGCGATCAGTTTGAGGAACGTGGTCATCGCGCGCTCGGCGTCGAGCAGGCCCTCGTCCATATTGACGTCGATTACCTGCGCACCGTTTTCGACCTGGTCGCGCGCGACTTCGACGGCGGTTTCGTAATCGTCGCCCATGATGAGTTTCTTGAACCGGGCGGAGCCGGTGACATTGGTGCGTTCCCCGATATTGACGAAACGGGCGGTGGATAGTTCGTTCATGGTGTCAGGTCCGCTCGATGGCGCGCGCCAGCACGACATCGTCATAGAGGGTTCCGCCGACGTTGAAACGGCGCGTGGCGATCTGCGCGAAACCCTGCTTGGTGTAGAAGGCGATCGCGCGATGATTGTCGTTCTTCACCCCGAGCAACAGGCGTTTGCGCCCCGCCGCACCCTCGAGCGCCGCGTCGAACAGCCCGCGGGCGATCCCGCTGCCGTGGAAGCGCGACAGGAGGTAGATCTTCTTGAGTTCGATATCGCCGTCGTGCGCGGCTTCGAGTTCGGGCTCGGTGAGCAGGGCATAGCCGATCGGCGCGCGGTCGATTTCCGCCAGCCATGCCCGCGCGCCTGCGGCCAGAAGGTCGCGGAGAAAGCCGGGATCATGGGCCCGCTCGCAATGCGCCACCAGCGCGTCGCCGCAGATCATCCCTGCGAAGGTTTCGAGAAAAGTGGCATCGGCGACCAGCGACAGCCTGCCGGCGTCGTCGGCACAGGCTTCGCGGATCGCCGCCCTTGTCGGATCGTGAGCCGTCATGCGGCAAGCGTAAAGGGTTCGAGGCCGGCAAGATGCATGTCGGGAGCGACCTTGGGCACCGCGCGCGGCGAGAGGCCTTCGACGGCTTTGGCCATGGCCGCGATATGGGCGGGCGTCGAGCCGCAGCATCCGCCCAGAACATTCACACGGCCATTCTGCGCCCAGACCTTCGTCAAGGCGGCGGTGGTTTCCGGCACTTCGTCATATTCGCCGAGATCGTTCGGCAATCCCGCATTGGGATAGGCCATCAACCAGGTATCCGCGATGTCGGACAGAAGCTGCACATGCGGCCCGAGTTGCTCCGCGCCGAAGCTGCAATTGAGCCCGATAGTCAGCGGTTTCGCATGGCGCACGGTATGCCAGAAGGCCTCCACCGTATGGCCCGACAGGTTTCGTCCCGAAAGGTCGGTCAGGGTGAGCGAGATCATGACCGGGATGTCGCGTCCAAGCTCGCGCTCGAGCTGTTTGACCGCCATGATCGCCGCCTTGCAGTTGAGCGTGTCGAACACCGTTTCGATCAGAATGAAATCGGCCCCGCCCGCGACCAGCGCGCGGCACTGTTCGACATAGACCTCCACGATCTCGTCGAAGCTGACCTCGCGAAAACCCGGGTCCTCGACATCGGGCGATAGCGACAGCGTCTTGTTGGTCGGCCCCACGGCCCCGGCAACGAAACGCGGCACCCCATCATCGCGCGCATCGATCGCCTCGCGGATGATGCGCGCGGCCGCGGCGTTGATTTCGTGCACCAGCCCCTCGGCGCCGTAATCCGCCTGGCTGATCCGGTTGGCGTTGAAGGTATTGGTCGCGAGAATATGCGCGCCGGCATCGATATAGCTATCGCAAATCGCGCGGATGACCTGCGGCTGCGTCAGGTTGACGAGGTCGTTATTGCCCTTCTGGTCCTGCTCCAGCGAGGTGCCGGCGGAATAATCCTCGGGCGAAAGTTTCGCGCGCTGGATTTCGGTCCCGTAAGGCCCGTCCTTGATCAGGATGCGTTGCTTTGCAGCGGTTGCGAAGTCTTGGCGCTTGGACATTGTCAGACCTTCGGGCGCAGGCCGAGCATATGGCAGATCGCATAGCTCAGCTCGGCGCGGTTGAGAGTGTAGAAATGGAACTGGCGCACACCGCCCGCATAAAGGCGGCGGCACAATTCGGCGGCAATGGTCGCGCTGACCAGCTTGCGCGCTTCGGGCCGGTCGTCGAGCCCGTCGAACAGCCCTTCCATCCAGTGCGGAATGGCGGTGCCGCACAGGTCCGACATGCGCTGGACGGCAGCGAAGCTGAGCACCGGCATGATGCCGGGCACGATTTCGCCGTCGATCCCCGCTGCCGCGGCCTTGTCGCGAAATTCGAAGAAGCATTGCGGATCGAAGAAGAACTGGGTGATCGCGCGCGTGGCACCGGCATCGAACTTGGCCTTGAGATTATCGATATCGGCCTGCGCATCGGGCGAATCCGGGTGGACTTCGGGATAGGCGGCGACCGAGATTTCGAAATCGGCGACATTCTTGAGGCCGGCGATGAGTTCGACGGCATTGGCATAGCCGCCCGGATGCGGCGTGTACTTGCTCGCACCATCGGGCGGATCGCCTCGCAGGGCGACGATGTGACGGATGCCCTCTTCCCAATAATGGCGGGCGACCTCGTCGACCTGTTCGCGCGTGGCCTCGACGCATGTCAGATGCGCTGCGGCGGGGATGCGCGCTTCCTTCTGGATCCGCACGACCTGCTGATGCGTGCGCTCGCGCGTGGACCCGCCCGCACCATAGGTCACACTCGCGAAACGCGGTCCCAGAGGCGCAAGGGTTTCGACACTGTGCCACAGCGTTTCGTTCATCTTGTCGGTTTTGGGCGGAAAAAACTCGAAGCTCACTTCGATATCGCCGGACAGCCCCGAAAACAGCGGGGTTTCGAGCGCGCGCTGGGCCTCGCGCATTTGGTCGAGTGTGGGGCTCACGAGGCTGCTTTCCTGTTTTCTGCGCGCCGGTGCGCGATCCATATCTTGACCACCAGTTCCCCATTGCCGAGCGAAGTCGGCGCCAGGGCATCGAACCCCGCTTCGTCCAGCAGACTGTCCATCTGGCCGTCCTCGAAGCCCAGCCGGGCATGGGCATGCCGATCCCGCAATTCCTCGCGCTGATGCGCAGCGAAATCGACGATCGCGATACGGCCGCCCGAACGCGTTACGCGCGCCGCCTCGGCCAGCACGGCGCCGGGGTTCTGGGCGAAATGCAGCACCTGATGAAACAGGGTGGTATCGAAGCTGTCGGGCGCGAATGGCAGCGAGGAAAAATCACCCTGCACGAGTTCGACCGTTTCGGTCGGCAGGTGCTGCAACTTGGCGCGCGCGACACGCAGCATGGCCAGGCTCTTGTCGAGCGCCACGATACGCTCGGCACGTGCGGCAAACAGCTCCGCCATGCGCCCGGTGCCGGTCCCGATGTCCAGCAAGCGGCCGAGCGGGCCATCGCCAAGCGCCTCGGCCAACGCCCCCTCGACTGCCTCGTCGGAAGAATGGAGGCGACGCAGTTCGTCCCAATCATGCGCGTGTTCGCTGAAATAGGCCTGCGCCTCGCTCTCGCGATGGTGGCGGATTTCGGCAAGCTTGCGGCGATCGCGTTCGCACTCTTCGGCGAATTGGGCGTCGGCCCGCTCGGCTTCCACGAGCAATTCGGCGATCGCCGTGCATAGCGGCGGCACCTCGACTGCATTGGCGCAGGCCCGCAGGAAAACCCAACTGCCTTCGCGGCGCCTTTCGGCGAGGCCCGCATCGCACAGGATACCGATATGCCTTGAAACCCTGGGCTGGCTCTGGCCGAGCACTTGCGCGACTTCGCCCACGGCAAGCTCCATCGAGCCCAGCAGGCGCATTATCCGCAGCCGCGTGGGGTCGGCAAGGGCACGAAAGATGGTTTCGGTTCGCATTCCGAAAGAGATATAAAGGTATTTTTATATCTGTAAATCGCAGCTCAGCTACATCGGCCCATAGAGATGCTTGGACAATAATCCGGCCCATCCACACGGGTTATTTACCACTGCATGCGATGCGGGGCCGTCATGCCCCGCCGCCGCTCCGATCACGCCGCCGAGCGCGAGCGTTTCGTCGAAGACTTGCTCGCCATCATGACGGTGGAGGAGAAAGTCGGTCAGCTCGTATTGCAACGCCCACCGGTTGCAGGAGATTCGAGCCACGATCACCAGATACGCGATCAATTGCGGCGCGGACATTTAGGCGGCTTCATCGGATGGGGGTTGTCGAGCGAATATGCCGCTTTCCAGCGCATCGCCGTGGAGGAAACCCGTCTGGGCATTCCCCTGTTCATCGCCGATGTTCCCGGACGCGGCGAAACGGCGGTATTGCCATCACCCTTCGCTTTCGCATCGAGTTGGGATTGCGAGCTGGCAGAGCGCTCGGCTCGCTTGATCGCCGGAGAGGCGCAGGCGGCCGGACGGAACTGGCTGCTGGGGCCGGACGTGTCGCTTTGCACGAGTGTTGCCGACAGCGATCTGGCGGATTGCTGGGGATCGGTGGAATTGCTCGCCCGCCGGATGGCCGCGGCCTGGGTGCGCGGCTTCCAGTCGGAAGACGTGCGGGAACCGGGGCCGCTGGCCTGTCTCAGGCTGGACGATCCTTCCTGGACTGGCCGGCGCGATGCGCGGCGAATGCGCGACAAGCTCCGCCTGATCGCCGGCGTCTTGCGCAATTGCGATCCGGGCAGTGTCGCGTTGGGTGCCATGGCGCCTGGTTTCCCCGATTTCGCCGATAGCTCCCGCGAACACTCGCTGTCGATCGGAGAGCCCGGAGGCTATGAGGGGCTGGACCTTGCCGGATGGTCGAAGATCGCTGCGGCAGCCGGTCTCGAAATGGCTTCCGGACCGTTCGAAGGGCTTCCTCACGGCGCGGTAGTGGCAGCGGTCGAAGGCGGGCGTATCGCGCCATTCCAGATCGACGACGAGGTGCGCAAGGTCATCGGGGCGAAATATGATCTCGACCTGTTCAGCAGCGAGGGGCTGGATCGACACACGGGCCGGGGGATTGAGGCGGAGCAGAGCCGCGCGCTGGCGCTGGACGCGGCGCGCCATGCCATCGTGCTGTTACGCAACGATCCCGCGCTCCTGCCGCTGGGGATCGATTCGGGCGATATAGTGGTGGTTGGCCCGGCCGCTACCGATCGTGCACTGCCGACCGGGTCCTCCGGCAAGGAGGGGGCCAGCCTGACGGATGGGCTCGATGCTCTCGGGATCGCTTATAAATATGTTCCCGGCCTGGCATTGCGCCAGGGTAGTTCCGATCCCGGCCGGTTGGCGCCCGCCGACCGAATGGCGATCGGCCTGGCGAGCGAAGCCGCGCGCCGATCGCACACGGTGATTGCCGTGCTCGGCGCTATGGCCGAGCTGGGCGAGGCGCAACGCAGCCTGCTCGAGGGGCT